>JACQEJ010000182.1 GCA_016200645.1 Deltaproteobacteria bacterium
AAAGAAGGCTGGGATGAGAAAGATAGAAACCTTTACAGGGTAAAACTTAAAGCCCTTATAAAACCTGTCTATCCTGAGAAAGGAGAAGGCATATCAGTAAAACTTTCTCTATCAAAGACTGAATTAAAAGAAGGCGAAGAGGTAAAGATATTTTATCAGGCAAGCAGCGACTGCTATGTCTATATCTTTTCAGTCGCAGCAGACGGTTCTGTAACGCTGCTCTTGCCCAATTCAATAAATGCTGATAACAGAGTTAAGGCAGGCAAGAGCTATCAGTTTCCTTCTGACGAAAAAATAAAATTGCAGGCGCAGTTTCTGCCGGAGTATAAGGAAAAGGCAGCAGAGGAGAAAATAAAGATTATCGCAACGAGGCAGAAAGAGGATATAATACCGCTCGGGTTTCAGCAAGGATTTTTCAAGGTTTATGACGCAAAATCAACAGGCATGATAAGCGATTTGGTAAAGAGGCTTAACCAGCTTGAGCCTGCTGATTGGACAGAGGCGACAGCGGCGTATGTGTTGAAGAGGTAAAGGCATTTAAATCTACCAGTAGGAGGTGGGGTTATGAAAACGAAAGGTAATTTAATTTCTTTAATCAGTGTAATCGTTATTTTGCTTGTGGGCATGGTGATAACAGTAAAATGAGCAAGGTATTTCTTTATGAGAAAAGAAACTAAAAACTGGCTTCAAATAGTAGAATACGATATTAAAACAGCCGGATGTATGTTTAAGACAGGACGATATGTATATGTTGTTTTCATGTGCCACCTTGCTATAGAAAAGATGTTGAAGGCTATAGCTTCAGAGGCTGCAAGAAAAACACCGCCCATGACACACAATTTAATTTACCTCTTAAAACTCAGTGAAGTTAATCCGCCTCAACCGATGTATGATTTTATCTCCATCATCAGCAATGCGAGTATACCTACCCGCTATCCGGAAGATTTTGAAAAACTAATAGAGGTCTATCCCAAGAAGATTGCAAAGGACTATTTTGAAAAGACAAGGGAGGTCATAAAATGGTTAAGACAAGACAAGAGATTAAAAGGATAATAAAGAGATATGTTGAGGAACTTAAAAATCTGGGAATTACCCCTGAGAAGATAATGATTTACGGTTCTTACGCCAAAGGGCATCCAAGGGAAGGGAGTGATATTGACCTTATTGTCATTTCTAAGGACTTTAGGGGTAAGAACTTGAGAGAGAGGCTTGAAATACTTGGTCTTGCTGCAGGAAGGGTATTTGAACCTATAGAGGCAATAGGATACACAGAGGATGAGATTATTGCAAAAGAAAAGGGAAGTTTTTTAGATGAAGTGGTAACAGAGGGTTTGGCAGTTGCTTTGTAATAACTGATTTATGGAGGTGGGGTTATGAAAAAGAAAGGGAAATTGATTTCTTTAATCAGTGTGTTCTTTATTCTGCTTGTGAGTATAACGATGAAAGACTATGCAACTGCAGCAGCACCACCGAAGCCCAAAGTTCAGGAAGAAAAACCTACCCCTTCCGTTTCCGAGGTCCCAGCCATCAAATCCGATGTTGACGAACTTCCTGCAATAAAAGCCAAACCCAACAAAAACTCCTATGCCATAGTCATCGGCATTGAAGAGTATCGGCAGAAACTGCCAAAGTCAGATTTCTCAATCCATGATGCAAAGACGGTAACAGAATATCTCACAAAGGTCATGGGCTATCCGGAGGAGAATGTTGTTACACTTATAAATGACAGGGCATTAAAAAGCGACATGGAGAAATATTTTGAGAAATGGCTTTGGAATAATGTTGAAAAAGACGGTTCTGTTTTTATCTACTATTCAGGTCATGGAGCGCCGAACCCAAAGACAGGGGATGCCTTCTTAGTGCCTTATGACGGAGACCCATCATTTATTGACCAGACCGGCTATTCTTTAAAAAGGCTTTATGAAGCCCTCGGAAAACTCCCGACAAAAGAAATTATTGTTGCCCTTGATTCATGTTTTTCAGGCGCAGGCGGAAGGAGCGTAATTGCAAAGGGCGCAAGACCATTGGTTATGACAATGGAGAAATCTGCGGTTCCATCAAATATTGCAGTTCTCTCTGCCGCGTCAGGAGAGCAGATAAGCTCAACTTATGAAGAAAAAGGGCATGGATTATTTACATACTTTATGCTCAAAGGCATAAAAGGCGATGGCGATGCAAACGGCGATGGGAAGATTGAGATAGGAGAGTTATTTGATTACATCAAGCCGCAGGTGGAGCGCATCGCCAGAAAGACCTACAACAACGAGCAGTCTCCGCAATTGATTGCGCCGAATGAGTTGATGAAGCAGAGGTTGATTGAGAGGTAATTTTACCTTGACTGAAGAATTTAAAAAACTAAAATCAAAACTCCTTCAAATTGTCAAAGAAAAGTCATACGAAAAAAAGGATGTGATTCTCGCCTCCGGCAAGAAAAGCGATTTTTACATAGACTGCCGCCAGACAACCCTGCATCCTGAAGGGGCATATCTTGTTGGTAAAATCCTTTATAGTATGATAAAAGAATCAGACCTCAAGATAGAGGCTATCGGCGGTCCTACAATGGGCGCAGACCCGATTGCAACTGCCATAGCTGTGGTAAGCCACCTGGAAGGCAACCCGCTTCCGGCCTTTATTGTAAGGAAAGAGCCAAAAAAACACGGCCTTGGCCAATGGATAGAGGGAAAGAAAAACCTTGCCAACGGCGCAAAGGTTGCTATAGTTGAGGATGTAGTGACTACAGGCGGCTCATCAATTCAAGCTGTAAAGAGGGCTGAGGAGGAGGGCTTAAAGGTGGTTGCTGTTTTTGCCGTGGTTGACAGGGAGGAAGGCGGCGCAGAAAAGATAAGAGAGGCAGGTTATGAGTTTAATGCGATATTTACAAAAAGGGATGTGGTCGGTTAGGATGAATAAAAAAGTCAGGAGGCAGAGAATAAGGGCTATAGGCTATAGGCTATGGGCTATGGGTTTTACCTATCGCCTATCGCCTATTGCCTATTGCCTAATATTTGCCTTCAGTATTCTGCTTTTCACAGGTTGTGCTTCAAAACAGGGAGAAGTAAAACAGCCGTCGGGTTATTTTGACATTTTACCCCAGATGACAAAGAGCAAAAAGGTTATAGATAACCTGGACAGCAAGTTATTTGTATCTGCAACCTATAAAAGCCGGCCTTTAAGAGAGGCGTATGTTGATGAGTATGCAAGACGCTATCAGATGGATGACAGCCAGAGACAAAGTCTTCAGAAAATGGAAAAGGATTTAGATGAAAGATTTAATGAGTTTTTTATGGCAGTATATACACCGGATGAAAGGTGGAATGATTTTAACACCCCGGAATCCATATGGAAGATTTATCTGGAAGATGAAAAAGGGAACAGGGTTTCTCCGGTTGAGATTAAAAAGGTAGATGTGAACAGCCCCCTGATAAGAGAATTTTATCCGTATCTTGACCTGTGGAGTTCTGGTTATATTGTAAGGTTTCCAAAGTATATGATCGGAGGCGAAGAGCCGTTTCCAGGGAAGGATACTGCTTATTTCAAGCTTATCATAACAGGGGTCGTGGCGAGTATGGAATTGGAATGGCGGCTAAAATAAGTAGACAGCATGTAGTAGGTAGTAGACAGGGAAAAGCAAAGAATTTCCTGTCTACTGTCTACCGTACTAAAAGGGAGGTTTTCTATGCGTAAGACTATTTTTATTGTTTTGATTGTAGTTCCTGTCTACTGTCTACTGTCTACTGCCTACTGTTTTGCAGCCATCGGCAGCATATCAAAAGGGAGCGGCGCAATATATTTTAAGGCGAAGACAGAAAAGAGATGGGTTGCAGCAACAACCGGAATGGAGATAAATGAAGGCGATAGGGTAAAGACCGGAAGCAACGGGAGGATTGAACTTCTCTTGCAGGACGGCAGCAGACTAACTGTAGGGAACAATACAGAAATGGAGATAACAAAATTTTTGCTGGATAAAGACAGACGCAGTGCAACCATCTTCCTTGCGTGGGGAAAACTACGGGCAATGGTTGCCAAGTTTGCGGGCAGGACCGATATGAGGGTGAAAACACCGACAGCAGTAGCGGGTGTAAAGGGGACTGATTTTATTGTAATGAATGAAGGAAAGGCCAATGTCCTGTTCGGCCAGGAGGGGAGTGTGGAGGTCAAGGGCAAGGATAAAGAATCGGTTGCGCTTGCACCCGACACGATGACAGAGAATACGCAGGGGCGCTCCCCTATTGTCCCTGTTAAGGTAGAGCCGAATACGCCCCTTGCGGATGCAAGAAAGCAGCTTGAAGCTGTAACAAATGTGGATGCGCCGGTAGAGTGGCAGGCAACAGGGAATCTGCCTGTTATCCTTGCGCGGTGGAATATAAATTACGGTCATTACCTTGCGGACAGCGGCAGATACAAAGAAGCGCTGGAGGTTTTCCAGATTGCAGCGGATTTAACCGATGCGCCGGAGATAGGCGCTGAGAGCCGCATTCAGCGCGGCACGATTTTTTCAAGAAACTTAACTCTTCCGCAGGATGCGCTCAAAGAATATCAGGCCGTGCTTGACAAGTATCCGCAGCTGCCGCAGGCTGAAAATGCCCTTTTTTCCATCGGCATGATATATAAGGACATAGGCGAAAAAGAGAAGGCAAGGGAGTATCTGCAAAAATATCTGAAACAATATCCTCAGGGTAAATATGCGGCTACTGTAGAGGTGCTTATCAAAGAGCTTGACAAGGAATAGTAGGGGCGGTCCTTGTGGCCGCTCGAAACGGGAGGGGACAAGCCCCTCCCCTACAAGGGGATTTTTAGGTGAAAAAAGGTGCAGGGTTTATTGCCAATAAATTCTGGATTTTTCTTCTGTGGGGGGTGCTGGCCTCTGCCATCGGTTTGGTTTTTTATAAGATTAAACCTCCTTTTTTGCAGGGGATTGACCAGATAGCCGGCGACGCCAGATTCAAGGCAAGGGGAAAGGTGTCTCCGGGGAAGGCCGTTGCTATTGTTGCCATAGACGGAAAGAGTATCAATGAACTTGGCCGCTGGCCATGGCCGAGAACAACGATGGCAAAACTTATCAAAGGCCTTGCGTCGGCAAAGGTTGTCGGCCTTGATATTGTCTTTTCAGAGCCTGAGACAAAAGAAAGGGATTTAAGTCTCGGGAACGAGGTAAGCAAGGCAGGAAATGTTGTGATGGGTTATTTTTTGAGGGAGGATGCAGCCAGAGCCCCGGAACAGGAGGCGCTCAATCAACTAGACCGCTCAAAGATAAAATTTATAAAGAAATTGGATGAGGTTGAATCCATACCCGTTGTTGAACTCCCCGGCATTAATACAAATATTCCGGTAATAGGGAAAGGGGCTAAAGGTTTTGGCCTTTTCAATATATTCCCTGATGAAAATGATGGTGTCATAAGGAGGTCGCAGCTTGTTTTTTTGTATCAGGGAGAATTATATCCATCTCTTGCATTGGAGGCGCTGAGACATTATCTGGGAGGCGATATTCTCTTAAATATTGCATCTTACGGGGTTGACGGTCTTTTTATAAATGATAAAAGGATTCCCGTGGATGAATCAGGCCGTCTCCAGTTGAATTTCTATGGCCCCGGTGGAACATTCACCACATATTCAGCGGTTGATATTATAAAAGGGAGGCTGCCCAAAGAGACCTTTGCAAATAAGATAATCTTTGTAGGCGCAACGGAAAAAGGGATATACGACTTAAGGGTAACGCCTATGGATCCGGTGTATCCTGGCGTTGAGGTGCATGCGACCGTTGCCGCCAATACCCTTGAGGGCAGGTTCTTAATACACGATGCAAGGGTTATTGCATTAGATATATTGTTAATGATTTTTTTGCCCATCGGCCTCTGTTTAAGTCTCGCCTGGGTTCACAGGACATTTGTCAGCCTTGGCATATTTCTGACGTTCCTTTCACTCCATACCATTACCAATTTCTACCTCTTTTCTTCATACAATCTGATTCCCAGCACGGTCTATCCCCTTGTCAGTCTGTTCCTTGCGTATCTTCTTGCAGAGGCATACAGAAACATCGTTGTTGAAAGCAAGGGACGCTATCTGAAGAAGGCGTTTGGCAGCTATGTATCTCCTGCCCTTGTTTCCGAGATACTAAAAGACCCTGATAGATTAAAACTTGGAGGGGAAAAGCGAGAGATAACCGTCCTCTTTTCCGATATCAGGGGGTTCACCTCTTTATCCGAAAAGCTTACCCCTGAAAAGCTGGTGACTGTATTGAACGAATATTTAAGCCCTATGACCAGGATCGTTCTGGAAGAAAGAGGAACCCTGGATAAATATATCGGCGACGCTATCATGGTTATCTGCAATGCGCCCATTGACCTTCCTGAACATCCGCAAAAGGGCTGCAGCATTGCGCTCCGATGGATGAAGGAGCTGGAAAAATTGAACGGCGACTGGAAAAAAAAGGGGTATCCATCCATAAGCATAGGTGTCGGCATTAATACCGGCGATGCTGTTGTAGGGAATATGGGCGCGGACCTTCGTTTTGACTATACTGCCATCGGCGACAATGTGAATCTTGCCTCGCGGCTTGAAGGCATGAACAAAGTTTATGGAACACATGTCATTGCAAGTGAAAATACTCAAAAACTGGTTCAGAGTGATTTTTTGTTCAGGGAGCTTGATTTGGTGAGGGTAAAGGGAAAGGAAAAACCTGTGGCGATTTATGAGCTTATGGATTTTCTTCCTGGCGATGCCTCAAAGAAAGAGCTTGCGAATTCTTTTTCAGAAGCTCTGTCTCTTTATAAGAGCCACAGGTTTGAGGATGCAAAGACCAGGCTTGATGCCATACTTAATAAATTTCCTGAAGACGGCCCTGCCAAACTCTATATTCAACGATGTGCCGACTATCTGCAATCGCCTCCCCTTCCCGACTGGGACGGTGTCTATGTTGCAAAGACAAAGTAGTTCACGCTGAAAAATGCCCCGACCCATTGCTCCGCAATGGATGCCCCGTGCGTTGCCGCTGCGCTTCTGCGCTAAACATACCTGTAGTTTGCCCGACCCAACCTTCGGTTGGGCGCCCCGTGGGCGTTTTTAAAAGCGCCGACCTGCCTGCGCAGGCAGGTAAATCGGCAGACTACAATTGTCTTGCATCTGGGACATTTTTGAGCGTAAGCTATGAGAAAAGCATTTTTCAGTATCAACAAAGCAGACACCGGTCACTTTGCTATCATCGAAAAGATGTAAAAAATAAGAAAAGTCAAGCCGGTTCCGAGAAGGGCGCCGAGGAATATCTCAAATTTTGTGTGAATGCCTGCCACCAGGCGGCTGTGGCTTACCATGAGCGCCATGATAAAGGTAAGAAGGGTTATTACAGGGTTTAATGTCAGCAAAACAACCGATGCCCAGAGCGAAAAAGCAACCGCAGAATGGCCGCTCGGCATGCCGCCGTGCAGGGGAGTTCCTTTCCCAAGATATGCCTTTGATGCAACAACAGCAATGAGGACAATGAGGAGTGAAACTGCGGCAATATGAACTTTAAAGACACTGCCGGCCTGTAATATGTGAGAAAATGGAGTCATCAGATATTTGGAAAAAATAATATAACCCATGATGAATACGGCGATGGATGATATGAGTACCGCGCCTGCCGCAACATCCTTTGCGATCTTTGCAAGAGGATGATAGGTTTTGCCGCACACCAGGTCTATAGTTGTTTCAACGGCAGTATTGATCATCTCTGCGAAAAGGAGGATGACAAGGGATATGGAAAGAAGCACGAACTCAACGGCAGGAAGATTCAGTAGGAGGCTCAACAAGAGCGATGCCGCTGCAGCGGCAAAGAAATATCTTGTGTGCTTCTGATGCCTGACTGCGTAGATGATGCCCTCTATTGCGCAGTTGAGGCTTTCAAAAACATTTTTTGGCTTTACGAGTTCTTTATCTTGTTCCAATTTATCCTCCGTTTGCGTTATAGAACAGGGGTTTCTCTACAATCTCTGCTGTCAAACAATTTGGTTTAAGAGAATCAGGAAAGATGCTGAAAGTCAGCCTTGCCTTTATGCGCAGAGGCAAGCACCGGAACATCCTTGTCGGATGTATGTCCAGCCAGACTTTTTATCTCCTCTTGTGAAGGGAGTTGGATAATCTCAAGGTTCAGCTTCGGCAGGTATTTTTTATACACAGGGATAGCGGTTGGGAGCTTATTTGCTAAATTCCTTTCTATCTCAATGATGTTATACTGCCCGGTAATTCCAATAAGAAGCGGGAGTTTCAGGCACAGTATATCAAGGATTACACGAGGCGCTCCCCTGTCCGAAAGGAGGCCGGAAAGGATGACATTGGAGTCAAGGAATACCCTAACTGCCCTTT
>JACQEJ010000185.1 GCA_016200645.1 Deltaproteobacteria bacterium
TTGAATGTAAATCCGTTGCGGCATACAATTTCATAAGGCGCCTCCTGGGGTTGGATTGGAATTCTTTCCCCAAGCATATCAAGAATCTTTTGTTCTTGGTATGCAGGGGAGGTGCCTTTTATATGATTATCAGATTTATTAAAATAGCAATATGCTGAAACAAGACTTCTATCAACATCTTCTCGCCCAAAGAGTTTTCTTGACGATTATTATCTTGAAGCGTCTTGATTATCGCTTATCTCAAACCGACAAAGGCAGACTCACAAAAGAAACAGACCCGCTTGGGAATGAAATAACCTACACCTACGACACAAAAGGCAACCTCATCTCCAAAAAAGACGCAAATGGAAACACCATCACCTATACTTATGACAGCCTGAACAGGCTTTTAAAGAAAAAATATCCCGACACTGCAGAAGAGACCTTCTCGTATGATGCAAAAGGGAATATACTTACAGGGGGAGAACTGGGGTCAAACCTTCAAACTTCATTTGCAGAAGCAGCCAGAAAATCTTGGGGCTTCGCTTCCCCTATTTCTTAATTCTCACATCCATTCAACCTTAACCTTATCCCTCAGCTTCTTAAATTCCTTGTCTGTTATTATCTTTAACTGCTATCCTACTTTTGAAAGGGAAGGGGGCAGATTTGCAAATATGCTTTTATGGAAAGGCTGCAAAGGCTTATCTTTTGATTGTTTCAAGCATTTCTTTAAAATTCATATAAACATCGCGTCTGTGTCCGATAAAATGGATTTCTATGAGATGGCGATATTCTGTTATCCGGTAAATAACACGGTATTTGCCGACTGGAAGGGAACGAAAGCCTGAAAGCTCGTCAACAAGCTCCTTCCCTGCGAATGGATTATGCAAGAGTTCTTCAATGCCGTCCCGCACACGTGGTTTTATCTCAGGAGGGAGTTTTTTTGCCGCGTTCTTTGCTTCCGGCAGATATCTGATCCTGAATCTTTTCATTCACCCCACACCTCTTCGTGGGTATAAAATTTCCCCTGCTTCCGCTGCTTTTGAGCTCGCCGCAAAGCCTTCATGGTCTCTTCATCGCTTAAAATATCTATCGTCTCAAGAAGCCCTTCATACCGCTCAATGTTCAGCAAGATTCCTACCGGAATCCCGTTTTTCGTTATTGCGACCGTCTCATCCAGGTCCTCTACTTTTCTGATAATGTCGAGAAAATCTCTTTTTGCCTTAGTAATGGGAATTACCTCCTGAACCTCTCTCATACGCACCTCCAAATTTTTATGACCATTTTAATTTCAAAACTGCAAAAAGTCAATTCCTTTTCAAAAACCTCCACATTCCATCCACTTTTTTATAGATGAGAAAATCTCCGGGGCTAAACCAGCTATTAGGACTTTTATCGCTTCTGACCAGTTGAGGGTCATCTTGAGACTCCAGAGGATAGGAGTAAAGGCCCGGTTTCTGAACGAGGAGCATCAGATTTTCCCCCTTGACTTTGCTCGGTATAGGCTTTTCGTATATATAGACGATAAAGGTATAATTCTTCCAGTCATCATCTATCCACTTATAAAGGGCATTGCTTGCCTTTTGGCTTAACCGTATGCAGCCGTGGGATTTTTTCCTGCCAAGGAATTTTTCATAGCCTGCAAACCTCCCCACGGATTCAAGGCTGTGTATCCCTTTTTCAACACCCGGCTCAATCCCAATCCAATTCAGCATCTTGACATTCTTATCTTTTGACCATTTCCTGAAAGGCCTTAGCTCAACAATTTTATGAAAGCCTGGCAGGGTTTCGGTCTTTTCCAATCCCTCTTCGTCAATTCCGGGCTCTCCTGTGGATACAAGTGTCTCCATAAACATCTGTCCTTTTTCATCGTATGCCCTCAAGGTCTGTGTAGACTTATCTATCTCAATGTGCTTTTTTCCGGGAGTGAAGATCAGGGCATTTTTTTCTGAAACAAGATAAATGTCTTGTCCGAGTCTTTTTATGGGTTCGCTCCTTGCAAGTTTAATAACAACATAATCCTGACTGCCGAAAGCAGGACTATGGAGGCTTATTGCAAGGAATAAGGATAAAAGTAGGTTTCTCAATATCATAAAGAATAAGCGCCTACAGTTTCAAAAGAGATAGATTCAAATACTTTTTGATCATTTTTGGAACTCTGTCTGCGTCACAAAAGGGTATTTCACCGAAAACAGGGAGGCTGGCAAGTCGTTGTATTTCAGCCTGATTGGCAGAAAAAGATTCATCAAGAGACATTGAAGCATGATTCAGGATAACACCCGCAACCTCTATGCCCATAGACCGGGCATATCTAACCGTGAGCAATGTATGATTTATTGCGCCGAGTCTTGACACAGCGATTATTACAAGCGGCAGATTGAGAAGCCTTGCAAGGTCCGCGACAGTTTCAGTTTCATTCAGAGGTGTAAGCAAACCGCCTGCGCCTTCCACAAGCATTATGCTGTGTTTTGACGCAAGCATTTCATAACATGATTTTATTCTGTTTAAGTCTATATTTTTTCCTTCAAGCCTCGATGCAATGCTTGGGGCAAGCGGGGCCTTGAACCGGTATGGATTTATCAAATCAAGCTCATCGCTGACCCCTGCTGCATTCTTGAGAAAAATAGCATCCTGCGGCTCAAGCTTACCATCCCTTTCAGGACATCCTGTTTCGACCGGCTTCATGACACCCGCATCTCTACCCTTTTCCCTCAATACCGCCGCGATACCGGCGGTAATAAAGGTCTTGCCAACCCCTGTATCAGTGCCTGTGATGAAATAGCCTTTGGTTTTCATAGCTATCATTCAATCGAGAGTAGATGCGAATTTTTTATCATCGGAAATAAAACATGTAAAGATAAACTTTGCAAACAGGTTTACCCCCACACCAACGGTACCTCCGTTGCTGTGGGGGTTTACCCTTAATTTCCCTTTTCATTTTGACAAAATTAAAGAAAATTGTTTATAATAAAAAACTAAACTTAAAAACCTCTTATGAAGATAGACAACATACGGAATTTTTCTATTATAGCCCATATAGACCACGGGAAGTCAACACTCTCGGACAGGCTTCTGGAATTTACCGGCACAATAACTGCGAGAGAAAAGAAAGACCAGTTTCTTGACAAGATGGATCTGGAAAGGGAGCGGGGCATTACCATCAAGGCGCAGACTGCGCGGCTTCTTTACAAGGCGCTTGACGGCAAGGAATATGTTCTGAATCTCATAGACACTCCCGGGCATGTGGATTTCAGCTACGAGGTTTCGCGCAGTCTTGCGGCATGCGAAGGCGCTGTGCTGGTGGTAGATGCGTCGCAGGGCGTGGAGGCGCAGACCCTTGCCCACCTCTACACCGCAGTGGATGTGGGGCTCGAGGTCTTTCCTGTATTGAATAAAATAGACCTGCCTGCCGCCGAGCCTGAAAGGATTAAGCAGGAGATCGAGGATGTGGCGGGCATTGACGCATCCGAGGCCGTGCTTGCCAGCGCAAAGGAAGGCATCGGTATAAAGGAGATTCTTGAGGCGATTGTGAAAAAAATCCCTCCGCCGGAGGGGGATATAAGCAAGCCTTTAAAGGCTCTTCTTTTTGACAGTTGGTATGACACCTATCTCGGGGTTGTTGTTCTGGTGAGGGTTTTCGACGGCGCAATCAAAAGAGGCGTGAAGATGAAATTTGTTTCCACAGGCAAGACCTTTGATGTGGATAAGGTAGGCGTGTTCGCCCCGAATCCGGTTGAAAAAAAGGAACTTTCCGCCGGCGAGGTCGGTTTTGTCATAGCAGGCATAAAAGAGGTGGGCGAGACAAAAATCGGCGACACAATTACCGATGCCGTAAATCCTACGGACAGCCCGCTGCCCGGCTTTAAGGCCGTAAAACCCATGGTCTTTTCCGGTCTCTATCCGGTTGATTCAGCGGAGTATGAAAATCTCAAGGAGGCGATGGAAAAATTAAAACTGAACGACGCCTCGTTTACTTACGAGCCGGAGACATCCCTTGCCCTCGGATTCGGCTTCCGGTGCGGGTTTCTGGGCTTGCTGCACATGGAGATAATTCAGGAGAGGCTTGAAAGAGAATATAAACTGAACCTGATAACAACCGCGCCCACGGTTGTTTACCGGGTTACCAAAACGAACGGAGAGATTATTCACATTGATACGCCGACCAAGCTTCCATCGGTTCAATACATAGAGAGGATTGAAGAGCCGTATATCATGGCAACTATCCACCTTCCCAATGAATATCTTGGCGCGATACTTGGGTTGTGCGAAAACAGACGCGGCATACAAAGAACAATAAAATATATTACGCCTGCAAGGGTTATGGTGGAATATGAGATTCCATTAAATGAGGTTGTCCTGGATTTTTATGATAGACTGAAAACTTTGAGCAAGGGGTATGCATCCATGGATTATGAATATCTTGATTATCGGGAGGCTGATTTGGTAAAGATGGACATCCTGCTGAACGGCGAGCCTGTAGATGCGCTCTCCATCATCGTTCCGAGGGAGAGGGCGTATTACCGGGGCAAGGAGTTGGTGGAGAAGATGAAGGGGATTATCCACCGACAGATGTTCGAGATTATAATTCAGGCGGCTATCGGCGGCAAGATTATTGCAAGAGAAACCGTGAAGGCGCTCAGAAAAAATGTGACCGCCAAGTGCTACGGCGGCGATATTACCAGGAAGAGAAAACTTCTGGAAAAACAGAAGGAGGGAAAGAAGCGGATGAAGCAGGTCGGAAGCGTGGAGATACCGCAGGAGGCGTTCCTCGCTGTATTGAAAATAGGGGAGTAGAAAAGACAGGCAATAGGCAATGGGCAATAGGCAATAGGAAAACCTATAACCTATAGCCTATTGCCTCTTAATAAAGGAGACCATACATGCAAAAAAAGAACGTAATACGAGAAACCATCGAGGCCATAGTCATTGCGCTGGTTCTGGCGCTGGTAATCAGGACATTTGTTGTTCAAGCCTTTAAGATTCCGTCAAGCTCTATGGAGCCGACGCTGCTCATCGGCGACCATATTCTGGTGAGCAAATTTATCTACGGAATTCCGGTGCCGTTCAGCGACAAAAAGATTTTATCGTTCAAAAGCCCGAAACAGGGGGATGTCATTGTCTTTGAATTTCCAGGCAATCCTCAGGAGTGCAAAAGTTTTTCCAGCACGATGGAAAAAAAGTTTGAGAATGCTGTTGAGAAAAAAGATGTATGGCGGCTTTTTACGGATGACTGTAAGGATTTTATAAAAAGGGTGGTGGCAGTAGGAGGCGATACGGTTGAGGTGAGGAACAAGATTGTCTATGTAAACGGCAGCCCGCTGGCGGATAATCACGGCGTCAATATTGACCCGGATATCTATCCAGCAGGGACAGAGGTCAGGGATAATTTCGGGCCATACAAAGTTCCCGAAGGTTCGGTTTTTGTCATGGGCGACAACCGGGATAGGAGTTATGACAGCCGCTACTGGGGGAGCGTAAAACTTTCGGAGATCAAAGGCGAGGCCTTTATCATCTACTGGTCGTGGGATGGAAATGAACATTGGCTTAGGTGGCGGCGGTTTGCGAATATTATAAGATAGCCAAAAGCGAAGAGGCTAAAAAATGCCTGAACAAAAAGAGTTATTTTTCCTGAACAACCAAAATCTTTTCTCAAACAATTATCTTGAGCATCGCTTGCCCGCAGCCTCTTTATGGAAAGAACAGGGAGAAAAGGCAGGCGAGGTTTTTGATAGTATAAAAAAGTTGTATGAGGCGGTTAAACCGTTAAAACTCGGTTCCGGTGAAGAGGCGGGCATTGAAGAAAAATTCATACGGCCTGTTCTCAAAACGCTTGGCTATGAATTTGATGTTCAGCCGAGAACCCAAAGGGGCTATAAAAAAAAGCGGCCTGATTATGCCCTTTTCAAAGACAGCGCATCTTATGAAGAGGCCCGCAAGGAAAAAGATGACATCCCGCGTTTTTTCACGCATCCCCTAACCATACTCGAGGCCAAATCATGGGGAAGGCGGTTGAATGACACAGACCCCAAAGACGCCCTTGATACCCGCGACCCTACAGCCCAAACCGTAAAATATCTTGACGATGTCTATCATGCCTCGCAAGGCCGCATCCAATGGGCGATTCTCACGAACGGCAAAGAGTGGCGGCTCTTTTATTATCGGGCAGCCTCCCGCTCAGGAAATTTCTTTGAAATAAATCTTGAAAATATCATCAGAGAAAACGACAGGGAAAAATTTCTCTATTTTTATCTTTTTTTCTCAAGAGACGCCTTTATCCCTGATTTGGCAACCGGCAAGACATGGCTTGACCTGCATCTTGACGGCAGCGAGGCTTATGCAAAGGCTGTCAGCGATAGATTAAAGGAACTCATCTTTGACGAGGTGTTTGAAGGGCTTGCAGAGGGGTTTATCCATTACCGGAGGACTGAACTTTCCATTTCGGAAGAAAGCGATGAAAGCAAAAAGGAAATCTTCAAAGGCTGCCTCACGCTCCTTTACCGCCTGCTTTTTCTGCTTTATGCCGAAAGCAGAAATCTCCTCCCTGTTGAAGAAGAGGGTTACCGCAGGGTAAGCCTTAAAAAACTCAAAGAGGATATTTACCGCGACCTGAAAACCACAGAGCCGGATAGAATGAGCAAAAGGTCTTATGCCTGCTATGCAAGGCTGGAAGGGCTTTTTGAGATTATTGCCAAAGGCGACCCTGCGCTCAATGTTCCCATCTATAACGGAGGATTATTTGAAACCGTAAAAGACTGCTTTCTTGCAGCCCATAAAATACCCGACCCGTATCTTGCAAAAGTTGTCAATCTGCTGACCGTTGACCAGGAAGCTCAATACATGCCTCGTGCAATTCCGTTTATAGATTATTCCTCTCTCAATGTCCGCCATCTTGGCGATATTTATGAAGGTCTGCTGGAGTTTCATATTCAGATTGCAGATGAGGATATGGTCGAAGTCAGAGAAGGCGGCAGGGCAATATGGAAAA
>JACQEJ010000186.1 GCA_016200645.1 Deltaproteobacteria bacterium
TAAAGTAGATAAACGCGATCAAATTCGCTTCGTAAAAACTCTCATCCCAAATCTCTAATTTTGTGAAGCCCTATTAAGAAGTAAAAATTTTAAACATATTTATATCAGAATCTTTCAGATTGTCAAGGGAAACTTGCTATAGTAAAATTGCTATAGTAAAATTCCCTTGACAAGGCAAAAAAATATTGTTATAAGGAATACCCTTTTTTTAAAAGCGGGAGATTAGTCATGTCCGCAGAAAAAAAACAAAGTCAAATTCCAAGTAAAGAAAATACCTCCGCATCTGTTGCCGGCAGCGATAATCGCCGCATGGAAAACAGCATTCAAAATCCGTCAAGGCGCTCGTTCATTAAAAAGGCGGTTGTGGGCGGTATTGCCGCGGCGTCTGCCGCAGGGGTTGCAAAGAAGGTTGTTAAATTAGCTGCGGATGACGCTTCAAACAGGGCAAACCTGAATGACGACCTTCAGCAAGAAAAAATTATGCTGCGGAAAAAGTATGTCCTGATGGCCAAAAGGGAAAAAGAACAGATGGTAGAGATGCTTGTGGCTACCTATAAGGAGCCAGCCTGACGATCATTGAGGAGCAATAAGGGTGTCGGAAGAAAAAAAGGAAATAGCGCAGGATATACATACATCGGAAGAAGATAAAAACCGCCGCGATTTTATGAAAGACATGGGCGCTGCCGCTCTTGCAGGCGCTGCGGCTCTTCTTACCAATTCCGACGACGCAGAGGCAACGTCAACATGGGCGGAGTTTTTCCAGAAAAATTACCGTCTGATGACAGAGGAAGAGAAAAAGGATGCCATTTTGCGGTTAGAGCAAAGGTACTCTGAAGAATACGGCAAGACGGTAACTGTAGATGGCGCTCCCCCTATGAAGGATGTGTTATTCGGATATGCATTGAATATCCAGAAATGCATAGGCTGCAGGCGCTGTGTTTATGCCTGCGTAAAGGAAAACAATCAATCCCGCAACAACCCTGAAATCCAATGGATACGGGTTATAAGGATGGAAAAGGGCAACTTTTCTACAGAAAATATGGATAAGGGATATCCGGCAGGCGAAGGCGATCAGACTTACACCAACAAGGACTACGGCATACAGGTCGGCGGAAATGCCTATATCAATGCGGGCGTAACCCTGGAAGGCCAGCATTATTATCAGCCTGAACAGGTTCCTGAAAAGGATGCATTTTATTTTCCAATACAGTGCATGCAGTGCGAAAAACCCCCTTGTGTCAAGGTGTGTCCTGTCAGGACAACATACAGAGAGCCCGACGGCATAGTGGTTATTGATTACAACTGGTGCATCGGCTGCAGGATGTGCATATCTGCCTGCCCTTACTGGGCAAGACGCTTTAACTGGGGGGACCCGAATCTCCCCGCGCAGGAAATGAATCCAAAGACCCACTATCTTGGGAACAGACCCAGGATGAGGGGCGTTGCAGAAAAGTGCACCTTCTGCTTGCAAAGGACAAGACAGGGGAGATACACAGCATGTGTGGAAGTGTGTCCTGTAGGGGCAAGAAAATTCGGCAATCTCCTTGATCCGGGAAGTGAAGTAAGAAAGATATTAGACAGAAAAAGGGTCTTTCGTTTGAAGGCTGACCTAAATACATATCCAAAGTTTTTCTATTTTATTGACTAGCGGGACGTTGTTCTTATGACTCTATTAATCAAATTTGCCATAGATTCTATCGTGTATATCTTAAAGGGGAGCGTAAAGTTTTATGCATGGCTTGCGCTTTTGGGCTTCCTTTCGCTTATATACTTCTTCGGCCTTTATCAGCAATTAGTTCACGGCCTTATTTTTACTAATTTTAATGACCAGGTAAGCTGGGGACTATATGAGTCCAATTTTATCTTCCTGGTCGGCGTGGCGGCGGCAGCGGTGACGGTTGTATTCCCGGCCTATGTCTATCATCACAAACAGCTGAAAAGCATCGTTGTATTAGGCGAGATGGTGGCGATAACCGCTGTTACCATGGTTATCTTATTTATACTCCTGCACCTCGGAAGGGCAGACAGGCTCTGGCATATTATACCCGGGATAGGCATTTTCAACTTCCCCAATTCAATGCTGACATGGGATGTGCTTGTTTTAAACGTCTATCTCGGCCTCAATGTTATATGCGCATTTTATTACCTATACAAAAAATACACACACCAGCCGCTCAATGATAAGTTTTACCTCCCCGTTGTTTATATATCCATTGTCTGGGCGCTCAGCATCCACACGGTAACCGCATTCTTGATAAATACCATGCCCGCGAGGCCCATGTGGTTCCATTCCATGATGCCGATAAAATTCATATCAACGGCATTTGCCTCAGGCCCTGCTTTGATAATCATTGCCTTTCTTATCATTAAAAGAACCACCGCCTTAAAGATTGAGGATGAGGCCATTGAGCTCCTTGCGCAGATAGCTACCTGGTGTCTCGGCATAGCTTTGTTTCTGGCCATGTCAGAGATTGTTACGGAACTCTATCCCAGCACCGAGCATTCATTCTCGCTGAAATACCTCCTGTTCGGAAAGCATGGTCTGTCAAAACTCGTGCCGTGGATATGGTCGTCCTTTACCTTGAACATAGTCGCTTTCTTGCTCCTTTTAAACCCGAATTTCAGAAAAAACCACAACAAACTCCTTATAGCCTGCGTCATGATATTTGTAGGCGTATGGATTGAAAAAGGCATGGGCCTTGTTGTGCCCGCGTATATCCCGACTCCTATCGGTGAATTTTCAGAATATACGCCGAGCCTGTTTGAGATAATGAACGCAATAGGGGCCTGGGCCCTTGGTTTAATGATGTTTACCATCCTGGCAAAAGGGGCCATAGGCGTGCTTCTCGGCGAGATAAGTTATGACTCGGAAGCGGTGAAAAAATCAGACTGCGATAAAGAGCCGCTCGTATGCCATTCTTTCTGTCCCGGACACCCAAGTTCAACAGGAAAAGAAAAATGAAAAATGCTAATCTTACAAAAATATCTATTGGGGCAGTTGGCTGTTTATTGCTTGTAGGTTTAATAAGCTACAAGCTCGGATATTCCCAGAATCCAGAGCCGCCAAAGCCAAAGGAGCAACAAAATGAGCAGCCGGTAACAGACTGTTTTGAAAGCAGGGAGGGTTATACCTCTGTTACAAGGGTAGAAAATGCTGTGCCTCAGTATGGCTATCCTAATGTAAAGTGCTCGCAGACAACAGGCGGCGTTTTATGGTGGGGAAATCCTTATGACGGCACAATACCTATGGGCGAAATGCCTGCAATAAATGATGCTGCCCGCGGCGATTATGCAACAGAGGAAGCTGTTGTAAAACCGAGGGAGCCGCAGCTTAAATATTTTAATTTGAGTCCGGATCAGCACTGCGCATTCTGCCATAACGGTAAAATCGTGCCTTTCCCAAAGGATAAAAAACCAAGACTCCTTGCAGCCCATCAGGATATCGTAGAAAATTCCCTCCAGCTGATGCACGGAAGGGGGGCATTCTGGTGTCTTGACTGCCACAGCGCAACCAATCGCAACAAATTAATTGACCATCAGGGGAATGAGATTTCATTCAATCAGCCTCAAAGATTGTGCGGCAAGTGCCACGGCGGGGTGTACATTGACTGGAGGATGGGCATACACGGCAAAAGGATCGGCTCATGGATTAAAGGCGGCAAAAAGCGGTGGTGGGTATGCACCGAATGCCACAACCCGCATACTGTTCAGATAAACAGATTCAATCCGATTAAACCGGAACCGGCGCCGGCCTTGCCAAGAGGAACGCAAAATGCTGTCCCCGAAGCCGCTCATGGAAATGTTTCTCATAAAGAATCTTTTTCAACACCACCTGCCAATCCATCAACAGGACACTAAGAGCTTGTTGAAAAACTCAACAATCTCTGTAATCAAGGCTGTTGATGGCTTTTTCAACAGCCTACTAATCCTTCGGCAAAAATAACTTCACATCGTTATGGTTGAGATGTCAACTTACTGACAGCATTGACTATATATGGCTGATGGGCGGCTTTGCTGTCGGCGACGCAACGCTTACCAGATTTTTCGGGTTCAGTTAAATGTCAACACCAGGGTAGTACCCCTGATTTTCAAAGCTCGTATACTCATCCAGAAAGGTCAGTTTTACGACATCCGTGGGGCCGTTTCGCTGTTTTGCCACAATAATTTCAGCATCCTTTGCAATCTTGCTCCTCTCGCAGGCGCATGAGAACCTGTCTTTTTTCAATTCCTCAGGACACTTGCAGGCCGTGTAAACCACCTTTCTGTATACAAAGGCCACCACATCCGCATCCTGCTCTATGGCGCCTGATTCTCTCAGGTCTGACAGCTGAGGCCTGTTCTCCTCTCTCCGCTCGGTCATCCTGGAAAGCTGGGAAAGGGCGATAACCGGCACATGGAGCTCCTTGGCCATAGCCTTTAAAGACCTGGAGATATCCGAAATCTCCTGTTCCCTGTTATCCGCATCATGCCTTCCTTTCATAAGCTGGAGATAATCTACAATAATCAGCTTTATGCCGTGCTGATTCTTAAGCCTTCGTGCCTTTGCCTTTACCTCTAGAACCGATTGGGCTGGCGTATCATCTATGAATATAGGGGCTTCATAGAGGATGCCCAGGGCTGTGGTGAGCTTGCTCCAGTCTTCATTCTTTAATCTGCCGCTCCTTAATCGGTAAAGGTCTACCCTGGCCCTGGAGGCGAGGAGTCTCTGAACAAGCTGCTCCTTGCTCATTTCAAGGGAAAAGAGCGCCACCGGGCTGCCTGCCTCTGATGCGTTCTGGGCTATATTCAATGCAAACGCTGTTTTGCCCATGCTCGGCCTTCCGGCGATGACAATGAGGTCGGAGGGCTGGAGCCCGGAGGTGAGCTCGTCAAGCT
This sequence comes from Deltaproteobacteria bacterium, assembly GCA_016200645.1. Taxonomy (GTDB): domain Bacteria; phylum Desulfobacterota; class GWC2-55-46; order UBA9637; family UBA9637; genus JACRNJ01. The sequence goes on from JACQEJ010000186.1 coordinate 4,876, forward strand.
TGTCAAAGCCTGTGGGCACGCCTGTGACATGCCCCTCTTTTCCGGAAAGATCCTCAATGGCCTTGAAGGTGTGCTTGATTAAATCCTTGATATGGTAAAAGGACTGTTTTGCCTTATCCTGCGCAATCTCAAATATGACCTGTTCGGCGTCATCAAGAAAGTCATCTATCTTTTCCTTGCCGTCGTAGCATCTTGTTATGATGTCTGTAGATGCGTTGATAAGCTTTCTTAAAAGGGACTTTTCTCTTACTATCTTTGCGTAGTAGCCTATGTTGGCGGCAGTCGGGGTTGATTCTACCAGCGCAGCCAGATATGCGCTTCCGCCCACAGATTCGAGCATACCCATATTTTTCAGGGCGGATGAAAGCGTTACAAAATCTATCGGCTCATTCTCTTTGTCTCTCAGAGAGAGCATGGCCTTAAATATCTTTTTATTGGCGTCCCGGTAAAAATCCTCTCCGCTCGGGTCTAAAATGCCAATGACCTTATTGATGGCATCGTTTTCAATCAGAATGGCGCCCAGGACAGACTGTTCTGCTTCTATATTCTGAGGTGGGAGCTTGCGAAGGGATATATCCTGAGCTGGCATTGCCATAGAGACAGCCTAAAAGTCTACAAGTCTAACAGTCTACAAGTTTTACACTCTTAGTCTTGTAGACTAATAACTTGTAGACTATAGTTATTCTTTTACCACCAAAACCTTGAGGTTTGCCGTAACCTCTGCATGAAGCTTTACCGGAACCGTAAAAACACCGAGGGCTTTAATAGGCTCTTCCAGGTGAATCTTTTTGCGGTCTATCTGGAAGCCGTTCTTCTTTAAGCTTTCCTCAATATCTATGGATGTAACTGAGCCGAAGAGCCTGTCTTCCTCTCCTGCTTTTTTTGCGAAACTTAACGAGAGTTTTTCTATCTCCATGGCCAATTTTTGAGACTCTTCTTTTTGCAGCTGCGCCCTCTTTTCCCATATCTTAATTTCTCTTTGCAGGAGTTTAAGATTTTTTGGCGTGGCTTCAATGCCGACCCCCTGGGGGATCAGATAATTTCTTGCATATCCATCGGCAATCCGGACGACGCTTCCCATCCTGCCGAGGGAAGGGGTGTCTTTTTTTAAAATGATTTCCATTAGTTGAAAGCCTCCTTAAAATACAGGCTGTAGGCAATAGGCTATAGGTTTTTGTTTTTCCTATCGCCCATTGCCTATCACCTATTGCCTGTTTGTTATACTACCGCTGTTGTAAAGGGAAGGAATGACAGTATCCTTGCCTTTTTTATGGCTGTTGCCACTTCCCTTTGATGCCTGGCGCAGTTTCCGGTAATCCGTCTTGGAGTAATTTTGCCGCGCTCGCTTATAAATTGTCTAAGGATTCTGAAATCTTTGTAATCCGCCTTCAGATTCTTGTCAGCGCAAAAACGACAGATCTTCTTCTTCTGAAAAGAACGTTTGCCTCCCGGCTGTTGCTTGCCTGCGGTTGATGTTTTGCTTTTATTTTCATTCATGGGTTTGTCTCCTTAGATTCTTTCTCCTCTTCTTTCTTTTTAATTTTTTTGGCTGCCTTTACTTCTATCTTTTTCACTGTCTGGTAACGGATAACATCCTCATTTAATCGCAAAATCCTTTCAACCTCCTTGGATGCCGCAGGGGTGGCAGAGATATTCAGAAAAACATAATAGCCATCTGCATGTTTTCTGATGGGGTAGGCCAGTTTTCTCTTCCCCCACTCCTCAACTTTAATGACCTGACCGCTCTGACCCACTACCGTCTCTTTTACCTTTTGCACAATCCCCTTGATGACATCATCCCCCGTGTCCGGTCTTGCAATAAAGACCACTTCATAGCTATTACTCATCTCTTATGCCTCCTTATGGATTCCCATCCATCAGTATAAAAAAGTATAAATGGATTAGGTAGCCCCTGAACCTTGTCAGGGACAAGGATTAAATTTAAAAAATATCTTATACTATATTTAATTGCAGAAATCAAGAATTTTTTGTTTCTTGTTCCGTAAAAATCAAAAGTAGACATTTGGGAACAATCAAAAGTAGACATCAGGGGTAAACCCCCACACCAAAATCTTTGGTGTGGGGGTAAATCACAGGTGGTATTCACAGAGTTTGTCTTTCCCCTTATAAATCATTATCTTTTTCTCCGGGATTAAACAAACTGTCCCCTCTTGTCCTGCATATCTGCCTACCTTATACTCCTTCCCCTTAAATGTTATTGTCCCATCCTTTTTAACAGACCTTGTATCTTGCAGGGAAAATACCCAGTCGAGGTCTATGTTGCCATCCCTGCCTGTGCTACGGCAGATAGGTAAAGGCTTGAGCCTGCCCTTGCCTTCTCTTATCGCATTATCCCATCTCTTTTCCGGGGGGAGATCACTATAAGCTTACAATGACTAAAAACCTGCCTTTGCCCTTTCGTCAAAATTCCCTCTCATTTCCTCGTTGCAGGCCATTACAAAATCAGCCATAGAAACCTCTCTATCGCCCCTTCTGACTGCCCTTACAGCAGCATTTTGTATAACCACTGCAATCTGGCCTCCTGACAGGTCGTAATGCTCAGCGAGATGCTGGAGTATAATGGACCCCAATTTTAAGACAGAGCAACTTAGTGGTAAAATAGCCTGCCGAAACTAAGGAGGTGAGGCAGGATGAGTAAAAATAACAGGAATCATGATTCGAGCTTCAAGGCCAGGATAGCGCTGGAGGCTATTAAAGAAGAAAAGACCATAGCCCAGCTTGGGAGCGAATACGGAGTGCATCCCAACCAGATCGGGCAGTGGAAGAAGCATCTTCTGGAAGAACTTCCTTCGCTCTTCTCAGATAAGAGGAAAAAGTCCGACAAAGAAGGAGAA
>JACQEJ010000190.1 GCA_016200645.1 Deltaproteobacteria bacterium
CAAAACCGCTTGTCGGCATTTTAATGGGGAGCGAGTCCGACCTTCCGATAATGGAAGAGGCTGCAAAGATATTAAAAAATTTTGATATACCGTATGAAATCACAATTTCATCCGCCCACCGTTCACCAAAAAGAACTTCAGATTATGCAAGAAGCGCGGTAGATAGAGGTATCAAGGTTATCATTGCAGGGGCTGGTTCCGCAGCGCACCTTGCAGGATTTATAGCAGCGGAAACAACACTGCCTGTTATCGGCGTGCCCATAGATTCTTCCCCTTTAAAAGGCATTGATGCGCTTCTTTCAACAGTGCAAATGCCGGGCGGCGTGCCTGTTGCAGCAATGGCAATAGGAAAGGCAGGGGCGAAGAACGCCGGGATACTTGCAGCGCAGGTAATTGCTTTAGCAGATAAAAAACTTCAGGTAAAACTCAAGGTGTATAAGGAAAAGCAAGCTAAGGATGTAGAGGAAAAAGCTAAGAAAATTAGCTTATGACAACCCTTCTTAAGGCAGAGACGCTTTCGGGTTCAGACTGGAAGCCAGTTCGTGATATTTTTAAAAAAGGCGGAATTATCGCCTATCCAACAGAAACCTTTTACGGCCTTGGGGTTGACCCTTTCAATAAAACCGCAGTAAAAAAACTTTTTGAATTAAAAGGCCGCGAGCCTGACAAGCCCATATCAATTTTGGTTAAAGATAAAAATATGCTGCTTGCCGTTGTTGAGGAAATTCCTCCGGCAGCGGAAAAATTGATTAAAAAATTCTGGCCCGGGCCGCTGACAATTATATTCAAGGCAAAAAAAACAATTCCCTCCGTTCTTACGGGAGACACAGGCAAAATAGCCGTTAGAATATCCTGCAGCCCGATAACTCAAAAACTCCTTGAAATAATAGATTCTCCCATTACAACAACCAGCGCCAATCCCTCCGGCAAAAAAAGCCCTGTAACAGCAAAAGAGGTTCAAGATTATTTTGGAGATAAGATAGACCTGCTCATTGACGGCGGAGCATTATCCGGCAAACTCGGCTCAACCATTGTAGATGCGACGAAACGGGAATTGAAGGTAGTAAGAGAAGGAGAAATCCCGGCACAAGATGTGTTTGAAGCAATCAAGGGAAGATGATCAGAAACTCGATAAAGCGCAAGAATTTGTAATTTGCTGGAGGTGGTAAAAAAATTCTGATAAAGTCGAGAAACTGTATAACTTATTATACAGTGACTAATATCCCAAATACGATGTTAGCGAAACTGGTACCGTTTAGATAATAACTGGTTAGGCAATATGGACTACGATCGACTCTGGAAGATCGGCGAAGGAGGAAGTCATGGCTGAAGCCACCATTCGACAGCGCGTAGAGGATTGGGCGAAGGTGTTTCGCGCGAAGGACATCGACGGCGTCATGTCCCTCTATGCACCCAACATCGTTTCATTCGATATCGGTCCGCCCCTGCGATACGTCGGGGCTGACAATAAACGTCGAGCCTGGCAAGAAGCCTTCGCTGCATATACTGGCCCCATCGCCTACGAGGTACGCGACTTGAACGTCACGACGCACGGCGAGCTTGCCTTCGTTCTTAGTC
>JACQEJ010000191.1 GCA_016200645.1 Deltaproteobacteria bacterium
AAGAGTATGACGCGGACACAACCGATGCAGCCCTCGTTGAGTCAGCTCAAAATGGGGACCGGGGCGCGCTGGAGAAACTAATTGTGCGGCATCAGGCATGGATTTACAATATCGCCATGCGCATGGTCTTGAATCCGCAGATTGCCGAAGATGTTACGCAGGAGGTTCTGATAAAGGTCATTACAAAACTTTCCACCTTTCAGGGCAGAAGCAGCTTCCGCACATGGCTCTACCGCATTGTTGCAAATCATGTAATCAATATGAAAAAGCAGTGCCTTGAACAGGTCATCACGGGATTCAAATATTATGGGGATGAGTTGGACAAGACGCCGGATATGGATTTGCCTGACCAAAACTCCCTGCCCGTTGATGCGCAGCTTATCGTGGAGGAGGCAAAAATCGGCTGTATGCTTGGGATGCTTCTCTGTCTTGACAGGGAGCAGCGGCTCGTTTATATCCTCGGTGAGATATTCGAGATAAGCGATGCGGTGGGAAGCGAAATCATGGAAATCAGCAAGGCCAACTTCCGGCAGAGGCTTTCGCGGGCGCGCAAGGATATGCGCAATTTTATGAATGAAAAATGCGGATTGATAAACAAAAACAATCCGTGCCGCTGCGCAAAGAAAACAGCAGCATGGATTAAGGCCGGATATGTTGACCCGCACAATCTTATGTTTAACGCGAACTATGTGAAAAGGGTGAAAGAGGTGTCAAAAAATAAAAACAGAGAAATGTGCGATACGCTTGATGAGCAATATGCCGCCCTGTTCAAAGGGCATCCCTTTAAAAACCCGCCGGATTTTGTGAAGTCATTGCAGGAGATGCTGCGGAAGGAATTTTATTATTGACCCCCACACCAAAATCTTTGGTGTGGGGGTTTACATAGCTCGCCTGTAAAAGAGGTCTTGCGACGACCCCGCTCCAAGCAGCGGGGATTGCGGCGAGCATTCCGTTCAAGTTGATTCTCGCTGGAAGAGTCTTAACAAAAGCCCTGTTGCCATAGTAATAAGTCCTATTATTACAATGGTCTCGCCGGGATCTTTCACAATCTCAATGGCAAGCCAGTATTTAACCCCTGTCAATGATATATTTGTAGCGCCAAGCCGAACCATTTCGCCTTTTTTTAACACACCCTCGTAGATTGGATGATCCAGCCATGTTACTTTCACCCGGAAAATCGGATTCACCAGATTCATGCTTCTATTCCAAAGCCTTCCTTTTCCAGTTATCGGGTCAGAAAAGACCTGCATATAAATCTTATAACTCCCCAGTTCAATATAATCCTCGCTGCCGGGAGGGAATAGCCTCATCACCGCAGTGTGTCTGCGGATTGCTCCGCTTTTTATATCTTCCAGCAAAATCTCCGGCGCAAAACCGAAACCTGAATGCCTTATCCTGGCGCCATTGATGGTTAATCCGCCATTAAGCCTGATGGCGCCTTGATCTGCCAAAGTTTCAGCAGGGTATCTGATCTCTCCATCCAGTCTTGTAAAATGAAGTTTTTCTCCCCAGTATTCCGGAATAATTTTATCCAGCTTAAAAGAGAGCTTGGGCGCCAAACGGTCAAAATTGTCCTTGCTATCTCCAACAAGGGCCTTTTTAATAACCCTTATTATTGGTATGCCCCTGGCTGTAGAGTAATTTATATAATCTCCCTTCTCACCCCAAAAAACATCCCCTTCTGTAAGAACAGCCGTGCCTTCAAACCGGTAAAGAAGACTTACACCAACGCCGACAGCTACAATGATAAAAGCTGCATGAAAGAGAATATTCGCTGTATATGCATAGCGCCTTGTAAAGAGGCTGACAATCACATTGGCAAGGAAAAAGATGATTAATACGAGGACGGGGAACCAGACCATAAATGGCCTTGGCGGCCTCATATTGAGAAACCATAAGGTGGTGAGAAAAATGAAATATGCAGACGTTACAATGAGGAGGCCGATGGAGAGTTTCCTGGAACCGAGAAAACGGATAAGGATTTTAAACATTATCTGACATATTACATTAAAAGAAAGGCAAGAGGCAATAGGTTTTTCCTATCGCCCCTTGCCCATAGCCTATTGCCGGTCTTTTAAAACTCATACCTCATAGTCCAATAAACATTATTATCGCGCCTGAACTGCCCCAGGAATGTATAGAGGTGTTCGCCGTCAAACAGATTTGCGCCGAGGATTGCCCAGAGATTATCCGTAATGCTGTATCTTATTTCCGGGTTTATAAAATAGTCCTTATCGGTAACGCTGTAGAAGGTAAATAAGGAGAGTTTGATCGTCTGGTAGCGCAAAAGCTGGGTCAGCCGTATGGAATACAACTCCCTTGTTTCATCCTTTTGCGGCAGGCCGGATGGAAGCGTCCTGACATATTCGCCATGCTGCATCATCTTTTCTCCATAATACTGAACGCCGGCAGTGAAGTCTCCTGCAAATGCCTTTTGAAAGGCTATCAGATATCGCATCTGAGAATTTTCTATCTCGGGATCGGCGCCGTCTTTATCCTCTGAATCATAGTATCCCGCCTCAAGGCTCACCACTCCGCCGAATGCAGAACCCTGAGTTGATGCACCGTAAACTTTAAGCCTCGGGTAGTAGTAGGTAACGCTGGAAGGGGTATCCATGTGCGCGGCAGGCGACCTGTAAAAACCGTCATAAAAATAAATGGCAGAATCCCATTCCATTACGGTACGGTATAACTTTAACGCCACCTCTGTATTTGACATCTGAGTATTGGGTTCAACGGTCTTATTCACGGCCGGCGCGGGAAAGGGATAATAGATAAGTATGTTTGAATCGGGTATGGTATCAGGCTCAAAAAAAGGAATTATTATCAACTCTCCGTTCAGAACATCGTTGTATATCCCGAATTTCGCGCCGTCCACGCCTTTTTTAAGATATTCTACAGGTCTGCCGATGATAAACGCAGTCCAGTCTTTGGGAAAGACATCATTGATAAATACCAGATCCCCCAGCCCCCAAGTTACCATCTGCCTGCCGATCTTTGCATCAGCGCCGCTCCCCTGAAAGGTAACATACGCCTCCCTGAACGTTGCATCAAAGTCGCGCTTTATGGCAGCATCATGAAAAAGGTCGAGCTTAGCCTTTGCCGCAAATATGCCGGACTGGTCTTCATACGACGGGCTTAATTGGAACCTCTCTTCAGCCAAAAGCCAATATCTGCCGCACACACCGCCGCTGCATCCGGTATCGGCTGTCCGGTAGGAATAGTCGCCCTGCACGAAGCCGTGAAGGTCGAAGGCAAAGACAGTTGCAAGTTGCAAAGTGCAAGTTGCAAGCAGAACAATGCAAGGTGCAAGTAAAAACTTGAAACTTGAAACCTGCAACTTGAAACTTTTCACTTGGGTGTTTCCTCCAGCTTCTTAATCCCCATCGCATCCAATATCGTTTTTTCATAGAACGGTTCGCTCACGCCCTTTTTCATTTTGCGTATAAAATATTTCTCAAAGGCAATCTTGGCAAGATGCACCCACTTGCCTTTTTTTGACCAGGTAACATTTCGCGGCGGTATCTGCGGCATGGCAACGAATGCAACGCCGGTATTCCCCATATCCGCAAGGCAGAGCGCATTCCATGTGGGTTTGGTGGAAACCGGCTTGCCGTCAATGGAATCTTTGATATTGTGAACCGCTGCCGTAACCATGCTCTCTATCATGTAGCCTGTCTTGGGCGCGCCTGTAGGAACCGGCGTTGCCTCCACAGGCGGTATGGCAATGCATACGCCGACTGCATAGATATTCGGATATTTCGGAGAGCGCTGAAAGCCGTCAACAATCACAAAGCCTCTAGGATTGCAGAGTCCTTCCACCTGCGCCACTGCGTCAACGCCCTTGAACGCGGGGAGTATCATGCTGTACTTGAACGGAAGCTCCTTTTCCCCTTCGGCGAGAATTTCTACGGTCATCTTGCCCTGCTCAACCTTTTTTATCTTTGCGTTGGTAATCCACTTTATATCCCGCTCCCGCATCTCATGCTCCATCAGCCCCTTTGTGTCGCCCACGCCGCCAAGTCCGAGATGGCCGATATACGGCTCTGATGTGACGAAAGTAATGGGGATTTTTTTCCGTATCTTTCTCCTGCGAAGGTCGGTGTCAAGAATAAAGGCGAATTCATACGCAGGCCCGAAGCACGACGCCAATTGAGCTGCGCCGATTACCACAGGCCCCGGCTCTTTTAAAAAGTTAAGGTATTTTTCATAGGCATCTTCCGCATGGTCAACGGTGCAGACCGACACAGTGTTCTTTCCCGGCCCGATGCCTTCGATCTCCTCAAAGGCCAGCTTCGGGCCTGTAGCAATCACGAGATAATCGTACGGCGCTACCGCGCCTACCGCAGTCGTAACCTCGTTTTTTGCAGGGTCTATTTTCTGCGCTGCCTCTGCAATCAACCCGATCCCCTTCTTTTCCAGATGCGGCCTCAGCGGAAAGCTGATGTCCTTTCGCGTTCTCCATCCCACCGCAACCCACGGGTTGGAAGGGACGAAATGGAAATCCTCGGTATTGGAAATCACCGTCACCTCGTGTTTGCCGCCCAGCGCCGCCTTCATCTCATACGCCGCAGGCAGACCGCCGGTTGATGCCCCTATGATGACTATCTTTGACATGGGAACCTCCAATATTTAGCTCATAGCTCATTGCTGATAGCAAATACAAATGAGCCTCTTGCAAAACTCGTCATTCCCCTCCCCCTTTATCCCCCTCACAGAGGGGGACAGGGGGAGGGGAATGACGACTATTTTAGACTTTTGCAAGAACCTCAAATACTATGAGCTATGAGCCAAGAGCTATGAGCTTTTTTTACTCAATCCACTTCTTCAGCGGCTTCTTTAAATATCTCTCGGTAAACACATCGTCATCCAGCCCGATATTGAATTCAGTCTTGCGGTATTCCACCTCTGTTCTATGCCCTGTCTTGACATCCTTCATGGTTCTCTTTGTGATAACCGGGAATCCCTGCACATCTTTTATTTCATCCGCTGTGAAGACTTTATAAAGCTCCCCGCGCTTGTCATAATATTCCTCTTTCAGCGGCAGAAAATTTCCCTTGTCTATCCATGAAAGTTTATAGCTGAAATCCGCGCCCTTCTCATCCTTGGGCGCGCTTTTTATGACATAGGCGTCCCTGTCGCCAACCTTTTCCTCTTTTGCGATGCTGTGATTATCGTCCTCTATGTCCCTGCCGGAAACATCTTCATAGGTAAAGTCCGAGCCGACAAAGCTCGACCGCTTGTCATTGGCGGCAATCCTCCGAACCATGTTGAGCGCAGGCATGAATATCCACCTGTCGTCATCTTTTGCCGCATATTTATAGACCATGAAGGTCATATCCCTGACATCCGCAGGCTGGTAGAAATAGATAAAATATTTCTGATCCCCGCCTTCCTGATAATTCTTGCGGAGCATGGTCATCTCCCTCACCCGCTCCTTGCCATCCTGACTTATGAGTTTCATGTAAACCCTTATCTTCATATCCTTGCCCGGATAGAGAAACGCAAGTTGGGATTTTTTCATAATATCTGTGGCATCGGCGGCGTGAGAGACAGTGAACTGCGAACTGTAAACAGTAAACAGTAAAAAAACTGCAACACCAATCATCCAACTTCTGACTTTTTTCATAAAACACCTCCGTATCTTTAGCTCATAGCTCATTGCTGATAGCTGATAGTAAAAACCAAACAGTTCTTGTAGTTACCATGAGCTATGAGCCATGAGCTATTTTTCAAACAACCAACCCCTGAACATCACAATCAAGGCCGGCAGATAGATTATACTCATCACTGCGCTCAAAAACATCATGCTTGCGATAAACAGGCCGACCGTCACATAGGGCGTGAGCGGAGCGAATATCATAGCGGAAAACGCAGCGGCAAAAAGCAGCGCGTTCCTCATTATACCCTTGCCGGGGCGCGCGGCTGTCCAGAGAAGGGCATCCTCTATCTCTTGACCCTTGACCCTTGCCCCTTGCCCCTGTTCCTCCACCCTTCTCCTGAACCTGCTGATAAAATGTATGGCAAAATCCACAGCCATGCCGAGCGACAGGCACGACAAAACCGATATGGGCATGTCAAAGTCCTTGTGCATAAATCCGACAACGCCATATATCACTGCAATGGTAAAGAGGAGCGGCATGTAGGCGATGGCAGCCCATTTGAATGAGCGGAAATTAAAGACAAGGATAGCAAACACTATGACAAGCGCAAGGATGAAACCCTTGAGCATGTCGTAAAGCACTTCATTATTCCAGACTAGGTTAAAGTATGCGGCGCCTGCTGGTTTGAATTCCACGCCAGGCAATGGATGGGCGGCTGTATATGTCTTGACTCTGTTTATTACATCCTGCATGGCCTTTGCGTCCCATGTTTTGAGCTGCACCCAGATATTCGCCTTTTTAAACTGATAGTCAACCACATTGTCCAGATCGCTCGGTTTCGCGGACATGTTGAACATAAAGAGAAACTG
>JACQEJ010000003.1 GCA_016200645.1 Deltaproteobacteria bacterium
ACCCCGAAGGGGTGAAATAATTATAGGGGTCGGGAAAAAAATGAAACTACTGCCAACCATCCTCGCATCATTCATCTTCCTGACGCTCTTCCCGGCCGCAAACGGATACGTCGGTGAGATTGCGGTCATCGTGAACGCAGCCGGCCCTTTGACAGAAATCTCCGAGGCGGATATAAGGGAGATATACTTAGGAAATATGAAAGTTGCAGGAGGCGTGGCTATTGTGCCCATCCACTATAAGGAAGGCCCTGTAAAAGATAAGTTTCTGTCTTCTATCATCGGGATGGACTCCAAATCATACAGGCTTTACTGGACAAAAAAGGTCTTTCAGGAGGGAGGTTCTCTGCCAGTATCTCAAAACAATCCGCAATTGATAATGCTGCTCGTTAGGAAGAATGCCGGCGCAATAGGATATGTGCCGGCATCAGAACTGGATGAAGTTGAAGGAATAAAAATAATAACAAAAATTAAGGCCGAGTAAGACTCCATGAAAATATCTATCAATAAAAAGATAATGGGCCTCTTTTCAGCAGGGGTCATCCTCTTCATCCTCTTTGCCGCAGGTTCTTTTTTCGGCATAAAAACCCTGAATGCAATGTTACGGGAGGCAAATGTTGCGGCCAGAAAGGTCAACCTTACAGGCGATCTCCAATTGCAGGTGAGCAGATTACAACATCCCATAGATAATTATCTGATTGAAGGGGATATTAAAGAGAGAGATAGGTTTGACGGTATTGTTAATGAGATGTCAGGATTATTTGCCGAACTCAAAGCCATTGACATGGATAAGGCATGGCAGGATATTGCCAAAAAGACCGAAGGGGATGTTATAGCCTTTGGAGAAAAGGCCATTGCCATACTCTATATAGATAATCCTGTCGGGAACAAAGAGGCTTATAAACTCAGCGAAGAGATGAGTTTTATGGGCGATAGTCTCATACAGGAAGCGGATGGTTTTCACAGGATTGCGGAAGACGAACTTGCCGGGATGGAGGCAAGGGTAGGCGTATTAACCGGCAAGATTATTCTCTATGCGGCAATAGCCTTTGTTGCACTGCTATTTTCAGCAGGGCTGCTTTATTATTATTTGCGAAAGTATGTGACGAAACCCATTAACGAGCTATATGAAGGGGCAGGCATTATTGCAAAGGGGAACCTTCAACATCGCCTTACTATAAATACCGGCGATGAGCTGGAAGGTCTTGCTTCAGCATTCAACAACATGAGTTCCTCTCTTGAAGAGGCGAGAAAGGAGCTTGACAGGAGAATCTTTGAGCTTTATACGCTCTATAATATCAGCAAGGTGTTATCCACTACCTTTGAGACAGAAGAATTATTGAAGGAGATTGTGAAAAGGGTAAGCTCAAACCTCGGCATAGAGGATGTCGTTATTATGCTTCTGGATGATAAGGCTCAGGAGCTTTATATGGCCTCAGGCGCAGGCTGTTTATCCGAGGAAATTTGCAAATATGCAACTGCCGCGCGCTACAAGGTCGGCGCCGGTATTTACGGCTGGGCAGCCATGTCAGGCGAGGCAAGGCTTATAAAGGAAGTTAAACAGGAGAAGGATGTTATTCCTGAAGAGATATTGAGCCCTGATATACAGAGCATTATTATCGTCCCCTTTGGCGCGAGGGGAAAGATTCTCGGACTTTTATGCGCATATAAAAACAGGCCGGATGTCTTTGGAAGAGAGGATCTGGAGCTTTTAAAAGCGGTTTCAGAGCATGTCGCCCTCGCGCTTGAGAATGCGAGGCTCTACAAAGAGACAAAGATGATGGCCATTACAGACGGCCTGACCGGACTCTATAATCACCGCTATTTTGTGGCGCGGTTAAAGGAAGAAATAAAAAGGGCGGGGCGATATGACCGCCCATTGTCCCTGATAATAATGGACATAGATTATTTCAAGCAGTATAATGACACGCACGGGCATCAGGCCGGAGATGAAATCCTGCGAAAGGTGGCGGATATAATAACACAAGAGGTGCGCAACTCGGACATTGCCGCGAGATACGGAGGGGAAGAATTTGTTGTCATATCCTCTGAGACAGGCAAAGGACAGGCGGTTCAGATGGCGGAGAGGATTAGAAAGGTTATAGAGGATTATCAATTCCCGCACGAAGAGACCCAGCCCGGCGGCAGGCTGACCATAAGCCTCGGGGCAGCGGCGTTCAAGGCGGATGCGGCGAATGCTGACGAGCTGATAAAAAAGGCGGATGACGCGCTCTACAGGGCAAAAGAGAGCGGGAGAAATAGGGTGGCAGCAGCATAAAGACACAGAGGAAAGAGCCATAATTTCTGATGGAGGTATACGATGAGAGAAAGAGACAGGGATATCCGCAGAAGGCGGCGGAGAAGGGAAAAGGCAAAAAAGGCAAGGATTATGGCATTGATAGCCCAGTCAAAGACAGGCCAGAAAAAGAAACCTGCAGAGGCCTTGCATGAGGTAAAAGAGGAGAAAAAGATTATTCATAAAAGGCCGGCGGCAAAGGTTATAAAACATGCAAAAGAGGCGGCAGAGGCTTCAAAAAAGGGCGGAGAATAGGTGAAAAAATATCCGGCATTGCTTTTCTTAAGCCTCTTATTTTTCTTCTGCATTGCAACCACAGGCGCTGTCCCGTTTGGAAACAATAGCGGCATAGGCTCTTACATTGTTACCACCATTGCCGGCAGCGGCATAAAGGGTTTTCTTGACGGCTCAAAGGAAAAGGCGCAGTTCAGCTGGCCGACAGGGGTGGTTGTTGACAATAAAGGCAATGTCTATGTTGCGGATTTTTCAAATAATCTTATAAGAAAAATAAGCGGCTCCGGCAATGTCATAACCTTTGCAGGAAGCGGCCGCGGCGCATTTGCCGACGGCAAGGGGAGGATAGCGCACCTCAAAGGGCCTGATAATATAGCCATAGACAAGGACGGAAATATCTATGTTGCGGACGCAGACAATTTCAGAATACGAAAGATCGCGCCTGACGGAAACATAACCACCATCGCAGGAAGCGGCATCAGAGGCTATAAGGACGGCGATGGGAAAACCGCTATGTTTGCATATCCCACAGGCATTGCTGTTGACAAGGACGGGAAGGTCTATGTTGCGGACAGGGGGAGCCATACCATAAGAAAGATTACGGGCGACAGCCATGTTACTACCATAGCAGGCAACGGTTATCCTGCGTATGTTGATGGACAAGGAATAAAGACACACTTCCGCGAACCCATATCGTTAGCTGTTGACCATGAAGGCAATGTCTATGTCGCGGATTCCGGCAATAATGCCGTCAGAAAGATAACCCCTGAAGGCATTGTATCAACCCTTGCAGGAGGCGGCAGGCCTGGTTATAAGGACGGGATAGGGAGGGATGCGCTCTTTGCCTGGCCTACAGGCATTGCCGTGGATGGCGCAGGAAATATCTATGTATGCGATTCTCAGAATAACAGGATTCGCAGGATAACACCGGACGGCGTTGTGAGCACGGTTGCGGGCATGAGCATTCCCGGTTTTTCTGACGGCCCCGGGTATAATGCCATGTTCCGTTTTCCCACCGGCATTGCTGTTGATAAGGGAGGCAATATCTATGTGGCCGATTCGGGTAATAACCGGATTAGAAAGATAAGCCAGGGCGGGATATTGCAGGCTAAAAGATTTGGAAAGCAGCATGAGGATTTTTTCAGCATGCTGCTTTTTAATACGAAAGAACCGTAAAATTCAAGCCCCCTTTTTAGCCTGTAAGCATCCAAAATTTCGGCTTGAAATGAAGCCAAAAATCGGCATACAGCAGAGGCTCATCTTAAATTTTTCAGGACAAAACCATTCCCACAGCGCAGATAGCGCGGCAGTGTGGCTCAAAATTTTCCTGAGCCAAGACCCCACTGAATGTGCTGCAACGAAGTCTCCGGAAAACTGCCTTGCAGAGCAAAATACGAAGGCGCCGGGGTCGGGGAAAGAAGCGCTGCAAAATTTGTTTTGTCCTGAAAAATTTAAGA
>JACQEJ010000004.1 GCA_016200645.1 Deltaproteobacteria bacterium
CCCTGAAGGAATGAAAGCATAAAAGCGGACAATTGATGTGCTATACTTGTCCCGTTATGTATTTAAACGGGAAAGGAGGATATTTTGGTTGGTGTTAACCCAATTTCGGGTTGACCTTGACACCTGGATTTTTATACTATATATTATATATCAGAAAGCTTACCCTGCACCGATGCATAGGAGCGGGGTTTGCCAACGGAGGTGCATAAGATGAACTCTTTAAAAACAACCATACTTCTTGCTGTGCTGACAGCCATCCTTGTATTTGCAGGCGATGCCATCGGCGGCAGAGGCGGGGCAATAACTGCCCTTGTGCTGGCAGGGGTTATGAACTTTGGCGCCTACTGGTTCAGCGATAAGATAGTGCTCATGATGAATGGCGCAAAAGAGGTATCCGAGGCAGAAGCGCCTGAATTGTATGCTATAACCCGTGATCTGACAATGAAGGCCGGGCTTCCTATGCCAAAGGTATATATCATGGAGAATGATACCCCCAATGCCTTTGCAACCGGCAGAAATCCCCACCATGCGGCAGTGGCGGCAACCACGGGTATTATGCAGATACTGACACAGGAAGAGCTCTCCGGCGTTATAGGCCATGAGCTGGCTCATATCCAGCACAGGGATATCCTTATATCCACGATAGCTGCCACGATAGCAGGCGCCATAAGCTATCTCGCTTATATGGCCCAATGGGCAGCCATGTTCGGCAGTTCAAGAGACGATGAAAGGGGCGGAAACCCGATTGCGCTGATTGTGATGATGATTGTTGCGCCTCTGGCTGCAATGATTATCCAGATGGCCATATCCCGTTCCAGGGAATACGCCGCGGATGAAGGAGGGGCAAGGATAACGGGGAATCCCCTCTCCCTTGCGAATGCCTTGAGAAAATTGGAGTATGCCAACAAGAGAATTCCGATGGTTGAGGCAAACAATGCAACAGCCCATCTGTTTATCGTAAGCCCCCTGAGCTTTGGAGGGAGCGGTGGAAGTCTCTTGAGGCTCTTCAGCACGCATCCTCCTATTGAGGAAAGGATAAAGAGGCTGGAGGCAATGGCAGGAGGACCGAGATACTAAGTTAAAGCGCAGCCTCCGGATGTCTATTGATATAACCGGCAATCGCTAGTTTATCCTCTTCCTTTATATCCAGAAACCGAATGCCGTAATAATTCATCCCTGGCTGATCGCTGTCTGGCCTCCTTACCACCTCTCCTGTAACAGTTATTGGCGCCGAGTTGCCGGGGATAAAGAACGAGCAAGACACCGTCTCCCCTACGGTAAAGGCATGGCCAGTCTCTATTAAAACACCGCTCATACTGATATTTACCGTATTGCCAAGAAATGATTCCGAAGGCGCCCCTCTGAGTCCCTCCACGCCAATCCTTGCAAGGATGCGGATATCGCGTCTAACCGATATATTGATATATTTCCCAACCTTTTTCATGAGTTCTGTAGGGTTTATGGGTTTCAGCACAACATCATTTGCCCCTGCTGCAAGACACATATCAGTATCCTTTGCGCTTGTTGTAACTATTATGATAGACACCTTCTTCAGGTTGTCATCGCTTCTTATAATTTTGCACACCTCATTACCGTTCATCCCAGGCATATATAAATCACAGAGGATAAGGTCAACCTTCTCCTTTTTATGTATATCTATGGCCTCCTGGCCTGATGTGGCTGTAAATAGCTGGAGGTTGCTTCTATTTGCGAGGAGTGTCTTCTCCAATTCCAGGAAGAGTTTAACATCGTCTACCAAAAGCACCTTTTTCATTCATACACCTCCTTTTTACCTCATTGTAAACCCCGTTAGTTGAATGTCAAGTAACGGGGTAAACTTATAACTTGAACGGAATGCTCGCCGCAATCCTCGCAATCCGTTTTATGGTTAAAGAATTTAACATAGTTGCTGTGGAGGGTCAATGGTATACTTCTTCCCAAAAATAGACTTTGATTTTTGGGGAAACCTGCAAGTTGCCTGCCAGACGAGGCAGCGGACAATTTTTACGACGAGCCGTATGTTCACCTATACGGTGAGGAGTAAAAATTGTCCGATAACGAAGTATGGCAGGCAAATCGCAGGTTTGTAAAATAGCGAGGTTTTTAATCGCTATTTTACGGTTCTTGATAAGTATAGCGCAGACTTCTCTCTATTGCCAAGGTTTCAGGCGTGTGATACATTTTTCGGCATTACATCACAGGAAAGAATTATGAACCCCGTTAGACCTATTCTTATCCCTGCGCTGTCAGCAGGTTTTAATGATAGCTCTCATGGGGTAAGGGGAGGTCTAACGGGGTGAAAATTCAATTTATCGGCGGCGTCAGGTCCGTAACCGGAAGCTCATATCTCATCACAACAGATTCCGCAAAAATCTTAATTGACTGCGGCATGTTTCAGGGGAGGAATAATGGAGAAAAGAGAAATGTTCTCCCATTCTTTTTTAATCCATCTGAAATAAGCACAGTCCTTTTAACCCACTCCCATATAGATCATTCCGGTTTGCTGCCGAAGCTTGTCAAAGAAGGCTTTAGCGGAAAAATCTTTGCCACAAGGGCAACGGCCGACCTGTGCGGCATAATGCTCCTTGACTCTGCCCACATTCAGGAAAGAGATGCAGAATGGGAAACAAGGAAGAGACTGCGGGGCGGCAAGGGGCCTGTGCGCCCTCTTTATACTATTGCAGAGGCAGCAGAGTCGCTGACGCATCTGCATGGCGTGGACTGCGATGTTGCGCTGGAAGTTGCGCCTCATGTGGAGGTCAGACTCAGGGATGCAGGACACATACTCGGCTCTGCCATACTGGAATTATGGGTTCAAGAAAAAGGGAGAAAGATAAAGGTCGTATTTTCAGGCGATCTGGGCCATAAAGGCATCCCGATGGTAAAAGACCCAACTTACATAGATGAGGCGGATTATGTGCTCATAGAATCCACTTACGGCAACCGTCAGCATAGGGGAATGAAGGAAACCATTGACGAATTTGCAGAGGCAGTGAGAGAATCTCTAAAAAAAGGCGGAAATATTATCATCCCCTCTTTTGCAGTGGGCAGGACACAGGATGTTCTCTACATCCTGAACCAGCTTTCCAGAGAGAACAGGCTCAATCGTTTGCATGTATTCATAGACAGCCCCCTTGCGACCAATGCAACAAGGATATTCTTAAAACACCCTGAATGCTTTGATAAGGAAACATTAGAACTTATTGCGAAAGGCCAGTTCCCAAAAGGCGCGCCTGTTCTAAAATTTACAGAGACGCCAGAGGAATCTATGGAGATAAACAATATAAAGAGCGGGGCAATTATCATCGCAGCCAGCGGTATGTGCGAGGCTGGCCGCATAAGGCATCACCTGAAGCATAACCTCTGGCGCGAGGAGTGCAGCGTCATTTTTGTAGGATTTCAGGCTCAGGGAACCTTGGGAAGACAGATTGTAGACGGCGCAGAGACTATAAAATTATTTGGCGAAGAGATAGCAGTTAAAGCAAAAATTTATACTATCGGCGGCCTCTCTGCCCATGCAGACAGACAGGAGCTTTTAGACTGGCTTGCCCATTTCAAGACAAGGCCAAAGAGGGTATTTGTCGTTCACGGCGAAAAGGAGACATCCCTTGAGTTTGCAAAGACAGCGCATGAAAAATTTCTTGTAGATACCTATGTGCCTAGACCATTGGAAGAGGTGAAGCTGTAAGGTTGGTCTTTAAAAAGGATTGGAAAAAATGTGACTTCAGTATACAATAGGCAATAAAGAACAGGCTATCTATAGGTTTTTTCCTATTGCCTATCGCCTCTTGCCTATCTTTTAGTATATGGATATCCTCAATCACCTTAACCCCCGGCAAGCCGATGCCGTAAAAAAGACCGACGGCCCGATTCTCATCCTTGCAGGCGCGGGGAGCGGAAAGACAAGGGTTCTTACCTACAGGATGGCCTACCTGATAACAGAGAAAGGCATTGCTCCTTACAATATCCTCTCAGTTACATTTACAAACAAGGCCGCCGGAGAGATGAAGGAGAGGCTGGAAAAGATTTTTGGACCAAAGGCAAAGGATTTATGGCTCGGCACATTTCACTCAACAGGGCTGCGTATCCTAAGAAAAGACGGCCACAATATCGGCATTGACCCGAATTTTATCGTGTATGACGATGACGACCAGCTTGCCCTCGTAAAACTCTGCATGTCTGAGCTGAATATCAATGAAAAGTCATTCAGCCCGCGGGCGATATTGTCTCATATAAATCAGGCAAAGAATGAGGCGCTTTCCGTCCATGACTATGCAATGGAGGCAAAAGATTTTTTTAGAGAGAGGGTTGTCCATGTGTATAAACTCTATCAGGAAAAGCTTCGCCAGAATAAGGCGCTGGACTTTGGGGATTTAATCTGCGAACCCATAAGGCTTTTCAGAGAGGCGCCTCATGTTTTGGAAAAATATCAGAAAAGGTTCAAATATATTCTTGTAGACGAATATCAGGATACAAACCGCGCCCAGTATGAGCTTATAAATCTTTTATCTGCGCTCCACAAAAACCTGTGCGTGGTCGGCGATGAAGACCAGTCTATCTACGGCTGGCGCGGGGCTGACATAAGAAACATCCTTGAATTTGAAAAGGATTATCCGGATGTTGAAATCATAAGGCTTGAACAAAACTACCGCTCAACAAAAAATATACTTGCTGCCGCCAACTCTGTTGTAGAAAAAAATACCAAAAGGATCGGCAAAACACTCTGGACAGAAAACCAGGACGGCGAATTGGTTGCCTATCAGATGGCAAGGGATGAGCATCATGAGGCAAGCCTTGTGTATAACAAGATAGAAAACTATATGTCGTATAAGACCTATACGGCTTATAAAGACTTTGCAATCTTTTACCGCACCAATGCCCAGTCCAGAATATTTGAAGAGCATTTTATAAGGAGCGGCCTGCCATACAATATTGTCGGCGGATTGAGATTCTACGAAAGAAGGGAAATCAAGGATGCCATTGCCTATCTAAAGGTTATTGCAAATCCAAGCGATTCATTAAGCGTTATGCGCGTAATCAACACGCCTCCGCGCGGCATCGGAAAGACGACCGTTGACAGGGCTGCCGCATTGGGAACAGAGCGCGGCATGCCGCTTTTCGAAGCCTTTAA
>JACQEJ010000183.1 GCA_016200645.1 Deltaproteobacteria bacterium
AGACAGGTTGGCAACATCCAAATGGAGACCCTGGCATGCGATTGTCTCTTGCATAGGAGACAATATGCCATATATGGATTTGGAAGTCCAGCAAAAAATGAAACCTTACTTTAGGCGGGGGAGACCTGAGTAGTTACAATAGATTTAAGATCCGCGGCTTTGCGTCCTGCTGTTACCAGCAGTTTGCCTTGATAGAAGGTGGATATCTTACACTTATTTCTTTTAACCCCAAAAAATCTCTTTCTTTTAATAATTTCCCTTTAAAATACTGAATTTACTGAAATCTGTCAATAGTCAATTTTTGTCATTAGAATGGAACAGAACCGTAGAAAATCTATAGACTTAAAAGAACTTGAAGCCTAATGGCGCTACTTTCCTAAAACGGCATCTTTGCAGGCTTTTCCAATCCGGAACTTTAAGACTCTCTTTGCAGGGATCTTGATCGCTTCACCGGTTGCGGGGTTTCTTCCCATCCGCGCTTTCCGGTTAACCACAACCGGTTTTCCAAGACCGAGTTGCGGCATCGATGGACTCCTGCACCAGGCTTTGCATTGAGCCGCCCATGTTTTGCTGGAGTAATGGAGACCTCATTCCGCGCTGAGGAACAATGCCTGTTTCCCTTTTTTTTGCATCACACCACCAAAACAACTTGGGCGGTGATATTTATCCTTTTTCTCTTTTAAGTTGCCCTTTTTTTATAGCCAATTGTTCTCTTGCCATTTGAATCGCTTCGTGTAATTTCTTTTCCAATACCTTCTGTGGAGGAAGTTCGGTGAGGTATTCCGCGACGCGGATGCCGCCTTTTTGAAGCTGCATTAATTCGATATGTTCGGCAGATTTTTCCGCGCATAGGATCAGTCCAATAGGCGAGGCTTCCCCTTCCCTTTTTTCATGCTTTTCAAGCCATCGCAAATACAATTCCATCTGCCCCTTGTCTGCTGCCTGAAAGCGGCCAAGTTTTAGATCAATGGCAACTAAACACCTTAACCTCCGGTGGAAAAAGAGAAGATCAAGATAATAGTCCTCGTTGTCCACCACGATTCTTTTCTGTCTTGCAAGAAAGGCAAAATCGGTTCCAAGCTCAATCAGAAAGCGCTCAAGTTCACGCAAAATCGCGGACTCAAGATCCTTTTCGCTATAGATGTCTTCCAGGCCCAGGAAATCAAGGAGATAAGGATCTCGAAAAACCATATCGGGAGTGAGACGATCTTCCTCGCGGAGGGCTTTTAATTCTTTTTTGGCTAATTCAACGGGCTTTTTTGATATGGCCGTGCGTTCATAAAGCATCCCATGGATTTTGCTTCTCAAGGTACGAATGCTCCATCGTTCCAACCGGCACATTTCTGAATAAAACTCCCGTTTTAATTGGTCTTTGATGCCAGAGATCTCCACAAAATGGCTCCATCCCAATTGTCGCGACAATGCCGCGACAATTTTCGGGTTTTGGAAATATTCAGCGAACTGAATCATCCGGAAAAGAGCATCCCGTGTAAACCCTCTGCCAAATTCGAGTGTTAATTGTTGCGACAGTGTCGCAACAATCTTCTTCCCATACCCGGCACGTTCAAAATTAAGGATATCTACTCGAATACGCCGTCCGATCTGCCAATTCCGCATTACCAGCACCATGTTAGTCGCAATGACGGCACGCCGTCTGGCCTCCTCAATCAAAGGCCGAATATCTTCCAAAATTCTTTCGGCCGTAGACATTAAAGCCAAGTGGCCCGGCTTAATCGATGTGGACCTGTTTTTAACGATCTTTTTCATTCAGGCCAATTCCAGTCCAATTCTTGTTTTTTATCACCGGGAATTTTGTCATAAAATGGTTCTTAAGAAAAGACCGGGTTAAATTTCATTATTTTTTTCCCAAAACCGCATCTTTACAGGCTTTTCCGATCCGGAACTTTAAGACTCTCTTTGCTGGGATCTTGATCGCTTCACCGGTTGCGGGGTTTCTTCCCATACGGGCTTTCCGGTTAACCATAACCAGTTTCCCCAAACCGGGAACCGTAAAGGCATTTTTCGCCTCCTTGTACGCCAGTTCTGTAATCGCTTCCAGAATCTCGCTTACTTTTTTCTTCGGCAACTCGAGCTTTCCCGCGAGATGACTGATAATGCCTGATTTGGTCATTGCTTTTGCCATAATGATACTCCTTTTTTTATAACGGGTAATTGATCCGAACTCATAACAGAGCCGAAATTTGCAATTATTTGGAAAATTAAAGTAACTACTCAGGTCTCCCCCGCCTAAAGTAAGGTTTCATTTTTTGCTGGACTTCCAAATCCATATATGGCATATTGTCTCCTATGCAAGAGACAATCGCATGCCAGGGTCTCCATTTGGATGTTGCCAACCTGTCTTG
>JACQEJ010000180.1 GCA_016200645.1 Deltaproteobacteria bacterium
CTGTTTATAAAATGAAGGTGGCGATGGAGCGGCAGAGCATCCGGGTTGACGGAAGGGAGACGGCCATTGTGCCGGGCATGACCCTGTCGGTTGAGGTCAAGACCGGGAAAAGAAGGATTATAGAATTTTTCCTTTCGCCTATTGTGAAGTATACTAAGGAAAGCCTGACGCTGAGATAAGATAGGCTATAGGCAATAGGCGAGGGGCTATAGAAAAAAACTATTCTGTTCTTTTGTTTTACCTATAGCCTATCGCCCATAGCCTCTTGCCTGTCTTTATGTTTTACCCATAGCCTATCGCCTATTGCCCATAGCCTCTTACCTAAAGCCTGCTTTGCACCGTTTTTTATTTCAATACAACCGTTGCAACCGTTGGACAATATCATGGTAGCGTAGAATTATGGAGACTTGAAACTGTAACTCAAACCTTCAGGTTTGAGATTGCAGGTTTCCCCAAAAATCAATGTCTATTTTTGGGTTTGACCCATCTCTTGTATTTAAAACCATGAGGTGATATGATTTCTAAATTATGGGCAAGCAGACAGCAAAGAGGCTTCCCGCATGGCTTTCCAGAAGGATGGGACAGCCGAGCAGACTTCACGACATGAAGAATATCCTGCGCAGCAGGAATCTGCACACGGTCTGCGAATCGGCGCGCTGTCCGAATATCGGAGAATGTTTTTCCAAGCCGACCGCGACTTTTATGATTCTCGGCGATGTATGCACAAGGAGGTGCGGGTTTTGCTCTGTGGACAAAACAGCTGAGCCGCTCTTTGTGGATGCAAATGAGCCTCAAAACATAGCGCTCACTGCAAAGGAATTGGGACTGCGGCATGTGGTCATCACATCGGTTACGCGGGATGACCTTGCCGACGGCGGGGCTGCGCAATTCGCTTTGACAATTCGGGCGGTGAGGGATACTATCAATCCGATTTCCATAGAGGTCTTAACCCCTGATTTTAAAGGGGATGAGAAGGCTTTGAAGATCGTTCTTGACGAAAAACCGGACATCTTCAATCACAATATAGAGACCGTTTCCTCCCTCTATGCAAAGGTAAGGCCGCAGGCAAATTACCGGCAGTCTTTGCAGGTGATAGAGACGGCGAAAAAAATTGCTGACTGCATTATGACAAAATCAGGACTTATGGTCGGCCTCGGCGAAACAAAGGACGAGGTTAAATCTGTAATGAACGACCTCTTTCACGCCGGATGCGACGCCGTTACCATAGGCCAGTATCTGAGACCGTCGGCAAAAAATCTTGAAGTGAGCGAATATATTTCGCCGGAGGTTTTTAAGGAGTATGAGGAATACGGAAAAGAGATCGGGTTGAAGCATGTTTATTCCGGGCCGTTTGTGAGGAGCTCGTATAATGCGGAGATGTTTGTAAGATAAAATTACAAGGAAGGAGTGATGCGTAATGTCCAGAACCGTCATTGACATTGAAAATAATATATTAAAACGGGCGCAGAAACTTACCGGTATGCAAAAAAGGGTAGATATAGTGAACTACGCCTTGAAAAGACTTGTGGAACAGAAGGAGATCGAAAAGATACTTGAACTCAAAGGAAAGATTAAATGGGAAGGCAATCTTGCGGAAATGAGAAAGGGGCGCAGTGGTTCTCATTGATACGGCAATCTGGATAGACTTTTTTCATTAAAGAAAGGATTGTATAAAATCTATATGGAAGAATTTCACAGAATAAAACGCCTGCCGCCTTACATCTTCAACATCACCACAGAGTTGAAGATGGATGCGCGCAGGCGCGGCGAGGATATCATTGATTTCGGCATGGGGAATCCTGACCAGCCCACGCCGCAGCATGTGGTGGATAAGCTCATCGAGGCTGCGCAGAATCCGCGCAATCACCGCTATTCCGCATCCAAGGGGATTTACAAATTACGGCTTGCCATCGCGGATTGGTATAAAAGAAGATACGAGGTTGACATTGAC
>JACQEJ010000181.1 GCA_016200645.1 Deltaproteobacteria bacterium
ACATCAAACTGCTTCGGATTTCTTATAAGCTGCATGGCGCAGTTGTCAACATACATGTGGCTCAGTTCCACATCCTGATAATCTTTATGCACCTTGGTGACGACCTTTCTCCAGAGCTCTGTCGTCTCCAGCACATTCGCCTTGTCAACGGACGTTACCTTTTTTCTTCTCTTTCGCGCCACATCAAAGGCGATCTTTGCAATCCGCTCTATCTCCGGTGTTGTGTAAATCATGGTGTTCACGCCGCGCTCGGTGCCGTCCGGCAGTTTCTCGACGCCTTTGGGCATGCCGAAATAGAGGCCGCCGGTAAGTTCCCGAATCACCATAATATCAACGCCCTCAATTATCTCTTTTTTCAATGTTGATGCGTCCGCAAGAACAGGATAAATCTTTGCGGGCCTTAAATTTGCAAAAAGGCCGAGTTCCTTTCGGAGCGCGAGCAATGCCCGCTCCGGCCTTATGGAATAATCAAGCCCTTCCCACTTTGGCCCGCCCACAGCGCCGAGAAGAACCGCATCGCTTTGCTGAGCGAGTTTTAAAGTCTCATCCGTAAGCGGCACGCCATATTTATCAATGGATGCGCCGCCGACAAGGGCATCCTGCAATTCAAATTTTATACTATGTTTTTTGCCTATAGCCTTTAAGACCTTTACAGCCTCTCCGACTATCTCCGGCCCGATGCCATCGCCTGGCAGGACAGCAATTTTGTATTTGTTCAATTCTGCCTCCTGTAACTCAAGGCTTCAGCCTTGATAATCTCAAACCTAAAGGTTTGAGTTACGCGTTATCTTTTGGATAGACTCAAGAAAACTATCCAGCCCGCTGTGCGGTATGACCACCGTGCTTCTTCGGTCATTGGAGATTTCCGCGATTTGCAAAAATCTTCCTCCGTCGTTTTCCTTCAGGTCAACAAAAATAGTTTTATTTTCTATGTGGAGCTTATCGCTCGAAATTACCCGGCTCCTTGCGCCTTCCCTTTTCATTAGTCCCCCTTGTATGGCTGATAGCTGATAGCTGATGGTAAAAGATTTTACTATGAGCTATGAGCCATGAACTTTCTTCTTAACCCATTCCATCAATCCGCCGGTATTGATAAGCTCCTGCATAAACGGCGGGATTGCCTGCGCCTTGAATATTTTCGGCGCTGCTTCCACATTCCGCATTCCGCATTCCGCATTCACTTTAATCTCACCGGTATTGAGATCAACCTCCACCTCGTTCCCTTCTGCTATTGCGTCCACCGCCTCAGGACATTCAAGAATCGGCAAGCCCATGTTGAATGAATTGCGATAAAATATTCTGGCGAAACTCTTCGCAATCACACACGAAATGCCCGCCGCCTTTATGGCAATCGGCGCATGTTCCCGGGATGAGCCGCAGCCGAAATTTTTATCCGCAACGATGATGTCCCCCGGCTTCATCTTATTGACGAACTGAGGGTCAGCATCTTCCATGCAGTGCTTTGCCAATTCTTTCGGATCGGATGTGTTCAAATACCGCGCCGGTATAATCTGGTCGGTGTCAACATCCGCGCCGAATTTCCATGCCTTGCCTTTGAATTTCATAATATTTTCTCTCCAATAGATTAAAATAACAATTCTTGAAAACTCATCACATCTACTTTTTCCGTCTTGCAAAATCCGATAAATTTGCTGTCCGATGTCAGTATTGGATATTTAAGCCTCTTTGCCGTTAAAAATAATGAAACATCTGTTGGCCCAAATTCCATTCTTTTAAAGTCTAATATCTCATTCTTTTCTACAAAAGATTCTTTAAACCTTGCCATTACTTCTCTATATCTGATAAATATCTTTTTTGTATCATCATTACTCCGATTTAATCTTGTCCTGGCAAGCCAGAATAATTCTCCAAAAACATAAGGTGTTATAATAATATCGTGAGCCTGCGCCATTAATCTCTCCATACATCTTAATTCATCATCCGGAGTCCCATAGATAGAAACCTTTTCCACAAGTCTATTATTAAATACTCCTATCAGGTGAATGATTAACGGCGAAGTATCAATTATTATCTTTCTCATAAATACTATGCCGATTTTCTCTTTTCGCTGATAGACTTATTTTGATGCGTAACCTTTGCCACATTTTTTATTTTTCCTTGAGAGTCAATTATTGCTTCATAATATACTCTCTTTTCTTCAGTATCCAGCATAGACTGCAAAAATGAACATTCTACCTTCCATACATCCTCCTTTCTAACAAACAAGACATTCTCTACACGGAAGCCAAAAACTGCATATTGTCCATGAACTTCAAAAAAATAATCCTTTACTTTTTTACTAATCTCTTTTGCGTCCATAAGTATTACCCTCCTTTTATTTATCACTTTTTTCTACAACCTCATTTAACTCCTTTAAAAGCTTTTCCAAATCAATAAAATGCAGCTTGCACGCCTGCCCGATGGTAACAAGTCTTGCCAGAGACTTTCTTGCAACAGGATTAGCAAGGAGTCCAAAGCAGTGCCCCTGTTTTACAAATACATCAAGGGTTTCCGGATATTGGGTTAAGACATCTTCCACGATCATCTCTTTGGCAATCTTCACCCCGTTAGACCTCCTTTCAAAAGATACATGCGCAGTCCAAACATCCAACCTTTCATTTGAAGAATTGAAACATAAACCCCATGAGAGGTCTAACGGGGTTCATATCCCCCTACGCATTTACCGTAACTCTCTGCAATGCCCCCTTTGCCAAAAGTTTCCGCTCAAATTTTTTAAATCCGGCTTCTCTCAATTCCTTTTGCAAATCGGCGTTGATAAATTCCCTTGCGGTTTCATGCTCGGCGAATACAAAGAATATCTTCTGAAGAAATCCTGTAAAACCTTCCGCTTTATGATAATCAAAAATCACCAGCCGCGCATTATCTTTTAAAATCCGTTTGATCTCTTTTAAAATAGTCCGCGTAACATCAAAAGGCATCTCGTGAAGCCCCATGGATACGGCTGCGCTGTCAAAAAAACCGGCTTGAAAAGGTATGTAAGCCGCATCCGCTTGAACCAGTCTGAGCTTGCTTTGTTTCTCTTGCGCCTTTTCCGCTGCGACCGTGAGCATGCCCCTGCTTATATCCAGGCCGTAGACCCAAGCGCCTTTCTCCGCTGCCATAAGGGAGATAGTTGCCGTACCGCAGCATATTTCAAGGACCTTGATATTCGGGGTAGGTTTTAAATCTATTCCCGGCAGCGCCTCAACTACCTGCCTTCTGAGATTGTTTTCGCCGCCGAATAAAAGCCCTATAAACCATATCCCCAAATCATACAAAGGGGCGAGAATGTCAAATGCAGAACGGTAGTAGGAAGGTCTTTTAGCCATAAGTGTCAAAGAATCAGAGGGTCAGGGGGTCAACTTACAACTTACAACTTACAACTTAATTTTGACTCTATGACTCTTTGCTGCTATCTTTTCACCACCTCATCAGGATGCGCTATCCTTCCCTTCACCGCAGTTGCCGCTGCCACTGCCGGATTTGCGAGATAGACCTCGCTCTTGGGGTGTCCCATTCTGCCGACGAAGTTTCTGTTGGTGGTTGCCAAAGCCCGCTCTCCTTCGGCTAAAATCCCCATGTGCCCGCCGAGGCACGGGCCGCAGGTTGGCGGACTGATGATTGCGCCTGCCTTGAGATAAATATCGAACAATCCTTCATCCATCGCTTGTTTGTAAATCAGCGGTGTTGCCGGGATGATGATCATGCGCGTGGAGGATGCGATCTTTTTGCCTTTCATTATCTTTGCGGCAACTCTTAAATCCTCCATCCTGCCGTTGGTGCATGAGCCGACGACCACCTGATCTATCGGCACATTCCCCACCTCGGAGATATTTTTTGTGTTCTCGGGAAGATGCGGAAACGCAACCTGCGGCTCAATATTCGCGCAGTCATATTCCCGCACATCGCAGTAA
>JACQEJ010000188.1 GCA_016200645.1 Deltaproteobacteria bacterium
GCTATGAGGTCGGCCGGTATATCAGTCTTGAGCGCATTATAGAAGAAAATAAGCAGCGGTATTATGAAACCCTTGAAGAAAGTTCCAAAGGCTGGCATGAGGGCAAACATGATCCATGGCCATACATGAATTTTGTGCTCTCCATTCTTAAAACTGCATACAAGGAGTTTGAAGAGAGAGCCGGCGTGGCAGCAAGTCCGCGTGGTTCTAAGACCGAGATGGTGCATCATGCTGTTTATGCTATTAACAGAGATTTTACTGTTGAAGATATAGAGAAGAAATGTCCTGCTGTCAGTAGGGATATGATACGAACAGTGCTTAAAAGTATGCAGAAAGCCGGCGAGGTTGAATGTATCGGGCGGGGTCCTGGCGCATTATGGAAGAAAAAGGGTAATACCTCTAAAAGAGGGTAAAAAAGAGGGTAATAACTAATCATCATCAAAGAAGGCAAAAAATGTTAAACAAGGCCATAAGAGAGCTTTATATTACCAATCTCGCTGTCCGGAAAAATGAAAAGGCGCTTGTATTTACCGACACACTCTTGCCTGATGAAGATATAACCGAAGAAGACAGCAAACGGAGAAAAGCGCTTGTAGGTTTAGCAAGGCAGGTAGCTGATGCGGGTAGCGAGGTATGCCGGAACATAACATTTCTTGCCTACCCTTCTTCGAGGTCGCATGGTTCAGAGCCCCCGAGAGATATATGGCAGAAAGCCTTTGGCGATAAAACCGTCAAGGAGCTTGAGGATTATGGGTTTCTGGGAAAGCTGCTGAATAAAGAACAATTAAACCATGAAGAAATAAAGGATATAAAAAATATTATAGAAACAAATAAGGCTGACGCCCTAGATGTAGTCATAGCCCTGTCAAATTTCTCAACAAGCCACACAAAGTTCAGAGACCTGCTTACCAATATCTGCAAAACCCGCTATGCCAGTATGCCGCTATTTGATGAGACAATGTTTTACGGCGCTATGCAGGTTGACTGGAATGCCCTTGAGAAAAGGACGAATAATCTTGCAGCATGTATGAACGGTGCGGAAAAGGTATTAGTCACAACGCCTAACGGCACCGATATGGTTATCGGAATAAAGGGGAGGAAGATATTAGCAGACACAGGCAACCTGACAGAGCCGGGCTCATTCGGGAATCTGCCTGCAGGCGAGGTGTTTGTCGCGCCTGTAGAAGGGACGACAGAAGGCGTTCTGGTTCTTGAATGGGCGCCGACATTTAAACTTGAATCGCCTGTGACAGTTAAGATAGAGAAAGGGCTTGTTAAAGATATAAGCGGCAAAGACCCTTATGCAAAAAAACTGGAAAGCAAACTTAATGAAAATCCTGATTTCAGAAATATTGCCGAGCTCGGCATAGGAACCAATGACATGGCAAAAAGGGCGGATAACATCCTTGAATCGGAAAAGATATTGGGCACAATCCATATCGCATTCGGCGACAATTCCACATTCGGCGGAAATGTAAGGACGCCGTTTCATCAGGATTTTGTAGTCCTTAGACCGACCGTAACCATAGTAAAGGAAAATGAAGAAAAGGCTATCCTATATGACGGGGTATTAAGTATTTAAGAACTGCTGCAAAAACATTCCTTGAGCAACTCTTGCCAAATAATTTCCCCTCAACACTCCCGAATGGTATACTTACTGTTGTGATTACGAAATATATAATGAGATTTATAAATAAGGTTTTTGGAATATCAGGCATCAAGAAAAAGCTGCTTATTGCGCTCATAGGTCTTGCTGTTTTGCCGTTCTCGGTAGCAGGTCTTTATGGCATATATTATTCTGTCGGGGCGCTGGAGGATACCACCCTGCGCCATCTTGAATATGAATTATCATCAAAGGCAGAGGATATAGAGAAGTTTTTGAAGACTGTGCACAGGGATGCGCTTTTTTTAAGCCAGACTGTTGTTATGAAAGATATTATAGATGCAAAAGAAGTTCAGGGTTCTAGGGAGTTTCACCGTTTGAGAAAGAGATTGGAGCAGGTAATATTTATTATCTCTCAAACGCGGCCGTATTATTACCAGATAAGATATATTGACGAGAAAGGCCGCGAGGTTGTCAGGGTTGATTCTGACGGCAATACATCAACATCCATACCGTTTGATAAATTACAAGACAAGGGCGACAGATATTACTTCACAGAGGCCATGAAATATCCCAAAGGGTCTTGTTATGTCTCACCCATGGATCTCAATATAGAAAGGGGCGAGATAGAGTTTCCGCATAAACCTGTTGTCCGGATTGCAACCCCTGTCTTTGACAGCCTCGGCAA
>JACQEJ010000187.1 GCA_016200645.1 Deltaproteobacteria bacterium
CAGCACATTCATTGGGGTCTTGGCTCAGGGAAATTTCGATCCACACTGCCGCGCTATCTGCGCTGTGGGAATGGTTTTGTCCTGAAAAATTTCAATATGAGCCTCCAAATATTAGGCCGAAATTTTGGATGCTTCCAGAAATTAGTTGGAGATTAGTGAGAAATTATGCATCCTTGCCTTTTTGTCATGTTTTTGATACAGATACAACATGAACCCTGTGATAAGGCTGCCGGATAATCATGACACAAAATTCACCTGTCTGCCTCAGCACAGGCAGGAATGTTCTGTTTCACGACATGTTAAGCGCAAGAACATTTTTCTTCTCATCCTGATTGCTGCCGGCATTATAACTCTTTTTCCATTTGCTTCAACAACCCAGGCTGGCGCAGGCGTTGCAAAAAAGGAGATAACGATTGGCGAATATTTCGATGGCGAAGAGTTCACTTACACGATAGGTTTCTGGTGGTTTAAGAACGTCGCCCTCGGCAAAATAGGCATCCACAAAAAAAAGGATGGCCTTTACGAGATAACGCTCACCGCAGAGACTATGGGATTTATCGGATTTATTACGGGTTACCGAAAAGATATATATCGCGCCTATACCGAAGAGATTGAAAAAGGGAGAAGGTTCAGGACAAAGCGGTTTGAAACGATTATTAAGATGGGGGGCATGACAAAAGAAAGCTATGCCGAGGTGGATTATCAGAGGAGAGCCTATCACTGGAAAAGCTGGAAAGACGGGAAAGAGGAGAGAGAGGTCACCGAACCCATTCCGCCCGGTATGTTTTATGACGATCCGCTTACAGGTTTTTATAATTTCCGGTTTGGCGCATACGGCCAGATCAAAGAGGGAAAGGAATTTCATGTCCCTACCTTTCCCTCAAAGGGCGTGTCAACCATATATGTGAGGGTCGCAACGGATAAAGAAAAGGCCGAAAGGATAAATCCCGACCCTGCTTTGGTTTCTTATCTGGCCGATATCGTGATAGCTAAGGAGCTTTTTGGCTCTCAGACAGGCAAGGTGGAGGTGCGTTTTAATAAAGAGCTTATCCCTGTTCAAGCCATAGCCAAGGATTTAATCCTGTTTGGCGATGTCCGGGGAACGCTGATAGAGATGACGACAAGCATGGGGTTTATGAAAGAGCAGGCAAAAACAGGCAAACCGTGAACGGAATGCCCGCCGTAATCTCCGCACTATTTTCCATTGCGGAGTTTCATAAAATTATCAGCCTTTGTGATGGAAAATGGCGCGGGGTTCTTCAATTGCAATTGCGCAAAAGAAGCATCCGCAATTTCGGCTTAAAGTTTGGTTCAGAGGCTCATATTGAAATTTTTCAGGACAAAACCATTCCCACAGCGCAGATAGCGCGGCAGTGTGGGTCGAAATTTCCCTGAGCCAAGACCCCAATGAATGCGCTGCAACAAAGCCTCTGGAAATCTGCCTTGCAGAGCAAAATACGAAGGCGCTGGGGTCGGGGAAAGAAGCGCTGCAAAATCTGTTTTGTCCTGAAAAATTTCAATATGAGCCTCTGCCGTA
>JACQEJ010000026.1 GCA_016200645.1 Deltaproteobacteria bacterium
GGCGTCCATGGCCCCGACCATCCTCTCCGGCGGCGCCATTGAGTTGAATCTCTTCACCATCCTTCCGGGCATTGATTTCAAGTTCCGCGTGGATGCCCTGGGCATGGTGTTCGCCACCATATCGTCGTTACTCTGGATATTTGCCGCTGTCTATTCTGTGGGCTATATGAGAAGCAGCGGTGAAAAGAGCCAGACAAGATTTTTTGCATGTTTCGCTGTGAGTCTTTCCGCGGCGGTTGGCGGTGCCTTCTCTGCAAATCTCTTTACACTCATCATATTCTATGAGGTCTTGAGCCTTGTTACTTATCCGCTTGTCTATCATAAAGAGACTGAAGAGTCATGGGAGGGGAGCAAGAAATATGTTGTTTATCTGGTCGGTGCTTCAAAGACACTTCTGCTTATAGGAATTGCGGCAACATATTATATTGCAGGGAACCTTGATTTCACATCCGGCGGACTTTTGGCAAAGGCCAATGCGTCGCCTCTGCTTTTAACCATCGTCTATTTCTGTTTTCTCTTTGGATTTGCCAAGGCAGGCGTTATGCCGTTCCATGCGTGGCTTCCTGCAGCGATGGTGGCGCCTACGCCGGTCAGCGCGCTCTTGCATGCTGTTGCGGTTGTTAAGATGGGGGTTTTCTGCGTATTGAGGGTCATCCTCCATGTATTCGGCCAGGGCCTTTTGCATCAGTTGGATTTAGGCATAGTAACTGCGTATGTTGTTTCGTTTACCATTATCATGGCCTCAATCTACGCATTAACTGCGGACAATCTCAAAACCAGGCTTGCATATTCAACGGTGAGCCAGCTTTCGTACGTGATACTCGGCGCTGTTCTGCTTACGCCGATAAGCACGGTAGGCGGCATCGTGCATATCGCAAGCCACGCGTTTTCAAAGATTACCTTATTCTTTTGCGCAGGCGCTATCTATTGTTCGGCGCATAAGACCAAAATAAGCGAGCTCTCCGGCATAGGGAAAAAACTCCCATGGACCATGGCGGCGTTTTTCTTAGGCTCGCTCAGCATGATAGGCGTGCCGCCTGCTGCAGGATTTATCAGCAAGTGGTATATCGCCCTCGGGTCAATAGAGGCAAAAGAGATACCGATACTGATAGTAATTCTTGTAAGCTCGCTTCTGAATGCCGCTTACTTCCTGCCGATTACCTATAAGGCATTTTTTGAAAAGGAAGAAGAGGGACACGGCAGCCATCCCCCTGATAAAAACTTTCAGGGGCAGGATTCAGAACACCATGAGGATGTAAAGGAGATTCCTCTGGTGGCTGTGCCGTTATTCCTGACAGGGATAATATCTATTATTGTGGGCTTGTATCCTGATTATTTTGTGCGGTTGGCAAAACTTGCGGCAGGCATTGGACAATAAAACAGGAGGCCGGGATAATGATAAAACGAATTGTCAATTTTTTTGGCGATGCTGAAAATTCAGGACTACGGTGGAAACTCCTTTATATTACTCTGGCGGTTATCGTGATAGGAGATTTTCTTGCGCATAGAGAACACGCCGAGTTTTTCTGGGATAAGATACCGGGCTGGAGCGCCCTCTATGGCTTTATCTCATGCGTGCTGATTGTGGTTGTATCAAAGTTTATTGGTCATCAGCGTCAAGGCTGGCTGTCCAAATACTCACATACCTAAAAGAGTATGCTCCGTTTTGTCCAGCCAGCCTTTCCTTAGTCTTTAGTCTTTGGTCCGATGGACTCCGAAGAGTCATACGGACTCCTTCGGAGCTCAAATCTTGCGTTTGTTTATAAAACCTGGAGCTTTTTACTTTGCCATCTGTTAGATTTATAAGGAGACAACATGATTGAGTGGTTTCACCCGGGACTTTTATTTATCTTTGGGGCAATTTTAATCCCCTTGCTTAAAGGGAGGGCAAGACAGGTATATCTTGTGCTTGTGCCGAGCCTTGCCATTCTTGCAGTAGCCTCCATGTCCCAGGGCACATACGGGACATTTACGATAATCGGCCGGGAGCTTATCATGGGCA
>JACQEJ010000027.1 GCA_016200645.1 Deltaproteobacteria bacterium
GATATGCTTATCTTCAAAGGCTGCCTTTCCGATAAGGCCTGACTCTAAAAAGTGGAGTTCGCATCCGGCAGGGAGTTTTTTAAAATTCTCTTTATACGCCAAAGCATAAAGCATAAGCTGGATGCTTTCCTTTGCCTTTTTCTTCGCTGCCTTCTCTTCCCTTACATCCGATGTCTTGAAGTCTATGATATACGGCCCATCCTCTCTTTCTTCAATAAGATCCCATCTGCCTTTCAGCCTGTTCACCCCTTTAGAGGCACTGCCTCTAAAGGGGAGGTCAATAACAAACTCTCTCTCTACCGCAGCGGGATTTATACCATTCTGCTTTTGCCCTTCATAAAATTTCTTAATGGCCTCTTTGCCTGCCTCATATCTCTGCATCTCATGCTCCTTTGTTACAAAGCCAGCGCTGCGCCAACTGGC
The DNA here is from genome assembly GCA_016200645.1 of Deltaproteobacteria bacterium. GTDB lineage: Bacteria > Desulfobacterota > GWC2-55-46 > UBA9637 > UBA9637 > JACRNJ01. Next base: position 424 of record JACQEJ010000027.1, read on the forward strand.
ATGAAAGACGCTGATAAGCTCGTCAAGCTCAGGAGGCTTCCCCTCTATCTTATGCCTGAAATATGTGGAAATAACATCATGCATAGCCTTCCCATACATAACCGTATGATGGGGAAGGAGCGGCACTTTCAGGATATGGATGTATTTATATTTTAACGGACAGGTGAGATAATCATCTATCTGGTAGTAGCTTAAAGAAAGGACTGCGTCATCCGGCATAGACGGAAGTAGTTGGGAGGGGACAAGCCCCTCCCCTACAGCAGGCGCAAATCTTTTTATTGCCTCAAGGGGCTTTGTTTTCACAGTCGTTGTCTCTGCCTTGGGCATATCAAGCGCTTCAAGGACAAACTGGCTTATCTTCTTTGCGCGGACGCCGCCGTAGTCTGATGCGCTGGTGAGATATAACTCGCTCATTGCCCTTGTCATCCCAACATAAAAAAGACGCCTTTCTTCCTGAAGATGGAAGTCTCCGCCGGGGAGAATATCCTTGATGAGCGCATCCGGCACTTCTATCTGTTCCTTCCGCTCCTTTCTCGGAAACCTGTCCGCAACAAGGCTTACCATAAATACAACCGGGAACTCCAACCCCTTTGCCTTATGCACGGTTAAAACCTGCACCCAGTCTGCTTCTACATCTGGCTCGGCGGTTCCTGGATTGTCTCCAGCCTCCATCAGGATATTAAGATATTCTACAAACGCAGTTGCCTTTTTGACTTGCAGGGTTGCCTCCATGCGCTGGGTCAGTTCAAAAAACCTTGCGATATTCTGCACCTTTTCCATTGCGCTGACAGAATTCTCCTGAGATAGTCTTGTAAGATAGCCTGTGTCTGTCAGGAATGAATATAAAACCTTGCCTACAGTCTCACTCAGAGCCATCTGGCTGTATTTGTCTATATCATGGACGAGTTTGGTGATGGTGGCGAGACCTTCGTCAGTTAAAGAGGCTATGGGTGAAGGGCTATGGGCTATGGGTTTCCCTATCGCCTCTTGCCCATTGCCTATAGCCTGCTCTTTCATCACATAATAGAGCGGTTTGTGGCTTCTCTGGGATATGTTGTGGCAGGGGATTAAATCCGCGGCCTTAAGCTGATAGACCTCTGACGATGCGAGATGAAAAAGGTTCATGCTGTCATTGAAATCGGTAATTGCCTTTAGGAATGCAATCAAAAGCCTTATCTCTTCCTTTGAATAAAGCCCTTGGTTTCCGGAAAACCTGTGCGGTATGCCCTTTGATTTAAGCGCCTTTAAAAACGGCTCTGCATCGCTGTTTGCCCTGACAAGGATTGCAAAGTTCTTGTAAGAAAGTTGCAAGTCACAAGTTTCAAGTTTCAAGTTTTTTCCTGCATCCTGCATCCTGCAACTTGCAACTTTTCTTTCAATCATCTCTGCAACAGTTTCAGCCTCTTTTGTCAATGTATCAAAATGGAGATGCTTAACAGAGGCTATAGGCGCTGGGCTATGGGCTATAGGTTTTCCTATCGCCTCTTGCCTATTGCCCATTGCCTGTTTCTCGGATGTTAATTTTTTATCTATCCCGCTCTTTACCTCAAGCCTGTCAGGATTGTTGTGAGATATAAGCCTGTATGCCGCATCAAGCACGGGCTGGACAGAGCGGTAGTTTTTTGTAAGGGTAATTAGTTTTGCATCCGGATATAATTTCTGGAAACCAAGCACATTACTAACGGCAGCGCCGCGAAACTTATAGATGGATTGGTCATCGTCTCCAACCACTGTTATATTTTTATGCCTTTCTGCAAGGAGCCTTACAAGCTGAAACTGGGCATAGTTCGTATCCTGAAACTCATCCACTAGGATGTATTTGAATTTTTCCTGATACCGCTTTAATATATGCGGCCTTGTTCTGAAAAGTTTTAAAGGCAGAACAACCTGATCGCCAAAATCCAGATACCCATGCTTTGCCATTAACTCCTGATATTTTGCATAGGTCTTTGCCAGCTCATCCTGCTGCTCAAGGCTAAAGCCTTGAGTTACGGTGTCGTAGCTCAAACCTGGAAAAGAGGTCTTACGACCAGGTTTGAGTTTTTTCAGCCCCTCTGCATAAGCCATATATTCCTCAGACCCAACATCCTCATCCTTTAGCCTGCTTATAAGCCCTGCGACAGCAGAAATATATTTTGTAGGATTGCCTAATGGGCGATAGTAATTTAAAGGAAGCTCAAAGATATGCTCCTTGAGAAATATAATCCTCTCTGCCTCGCTCAACACCCTAAAATCAGGCGTAAGGCCGATTTCAAGGGCATTGTCCCGCAGGATTCTGTCTCCAAAAGAGTGGAAGGTGCTAATCCATACATTTGAATATCCATACGGCACAAGCCTGTCTACACGCTCTTCCATTTCACCGGCAGCCTTTTCCGTAAAGGTAAGGGCGAGTATCTGATTGGGATTTATGCCGCTCTCAATGAGATGGGCGATCCTGTGCGTGATGACCTTTGTCTTGCCCGTGCCAGCGCCTGCGATAACCAGCAAAGGCCACTGTCCATGCATTACCGCGGCAAGTTGTTCAGGATTTAAAGGGGATTCGATGTTGGTTAATTTCATAGATAAAGTTATACCAATAAGATGGCAATGCTTGCAAGCGCCTCAATATAATTTCTAAATCTGAGATAATTTGACAAATACTTACAGGACTTCTATAATTTGCCAATCGGCTGTCATTTCCGGCGCCCTATTGGCAAACCCCGTTACTTGACATTCAAGTGACGGGGTAAACGCCAAGAGACAGAAAGGTTTATTGGAATGGATTGGTGAATAGGCGATGATTGATAAAGAGATCAAATGCCCTGTATGCGGCAAAGAGACTGTCTGGGAAGGCAATCCTTTCAGGCCCTTCTGTTCAGAGAGGTGCAGCCTTATTGACCTGGGAAAATGGGCGGATGAAAGGTATTCTGTAAAGGTTGAGGAAGGGAAAGAAGAAGGGGAAGAAAAAGATGGCGAATGAATCGGATGTCATAGAATCCTTGAAACAGAAAGAAGCGGAGCTGGATGAGCTCTTAAATCAGGCCAGGGAAAAGGCGTCACAGATTAAACAGGATGCGCTCATCAGGGCGGAAGAGATTAAGTTATCCATGTTAAGAGAGATTGATAAAATGGCGGAGGAGTATAAAAAGGGTGAGATGGAAAAGATTGATAAAGAGGCGGAGGCGATAAAGCAGGAGGCCTTAAAAAAGGCTCAGGATTTAAGGAGACTGGCAGAGGAGAGAAAGGAAAAGGCTGTTGAGGCGACGGTGAGTTATATAATTAGAGGGTAAGAAAAGCGAAAATGCAAACTTAAATTTATTTTTTATTTTGCATTTTGCAATGGAGCGAAGCGAATGATAAAGGTAATGAGCAAGGTGCAGCTCATCGGCTCAAAGGGGCTGCTGGATGAAGTGATAAAGGCGCTCCATGACCTGGGGATCGTTCATATAGAGAGCATCCCCGCCGCAATTACCCTTGAAGAGTCCTATATCAGGAGACAGCCGGTTGAAAAAGAAAAGGCCCTGCTCAAAGAAAGGCTTGAGAGGATACTGGAGCGGCTGAAGGGGATATACCTCCTTTTGCCGGCAAAAGCGGAAGGCGTAAGTTACAAAGAGGGGTTTGTCATTGCGGATGTTGCCTCGGACGCATTCCTTGATGAAGCGGAGAGATTGGAAAAGGAGGTCAGGGGGCTGCACGTTGAAAGGGCGGAGCTCGTGGAGGAGCTTTCATCTATCGCCCGGTATGAAAAGATATTAAAAGGCATCTCTCCCCTTGTCGCAAAATTAAAGGGGCTCAATAATTTTGAGACCATCGGCATTACCGTCGACAGGACGAAAGAGGACATTATACCTCTGCTGGAAAATGAGATAAACAAAATCACTGAGGGAAGGTATCAATTTTTTCTCAAAGCCATAGATGAAGATTTAATCGGCATTGTCATTACCTATCCGAGGCACTATGATACAAGGGTGAGGATGCTCATATCCACCGAGGCGATATCGGAGATAAAACTCCCGCCGAGATATGCGGAGATGACCCTCTTTGACGCCCTCAGGAATATGGCAAAGAGGAGGGACGAGATACCGCTGCTGGTGAGGGGTATTGATAATAAGTTAAAAGAGCTGGCCGGGGTGTGGCAGAGAAGGCTTGAGGGCCTTATGGGCTTTTTGCGCAATGCCATTGATGAATTGAAGGCCTTAGCCTACTGCGGGCATACGCGGTTTGCATTTGTCATCTTTGGATGGATTCCCAAGGATAATTTTTCCACCCTTTCTCGTGTCATAAAAGAAAAGTTTGGCGATAAGGTTATGCTGCGGGAGTTGGGGATAAGGAAAGATGAAGTGGATTTGATCCCCGTGTATATAAAAAACCCGGAGATTCTGAGGCCCTTTGAGGTATTCTTAAAGATATTGCCGCCGCCCAAATATGGCTCTGTAGACCCGACACCGTACCTTGCGTTATTTTTCCCCACCTTTTTCGGTCTCATCCTCGGCGACATCGGATACGGTATCATCCTCTTGCTCGCAGGCCTTTATTTTAAAAAACGGTTTCAGGCAAAAGATTATCTTGCCAGCCTCGCCTCTGTCCTGGTTATATCCAGCCTCTTTGCCATTGTCTTTGGCGCGCTCTTCGGGGAGTTCTTCGGAGATATGGGAGAACGGCTCGGCCTTATCCATCCGATAATCTTTGACCGGTTAAAGGCCATGAAGGTTTTTCTGATGTTGACAATCGGGATAGGCGCCGGGCATATCACCCTCGGACTGATACTCGCAACAGTAAATTATATTCACAGGGGCAAGGCCAGAGAGGCTCTGGCAAAGCTGTCTATGCTGATAGCGCTCATGACAATCATTGCCATACTGGCTGTGTTATGGGGGTATCTGCCGAAGCATCTCCTCACACCGGGGATACTGGTCATGCTGGCGGCAATTGTTGTGCTTATATTGTTTGAAGGGGTCATTGGTCCGTTAGAGGTTTTAAAGACCATCGGCAACATCCTCTCCTATGCCCGTATCATGGCTGTGGGAACCGCATCGGTGGTATTGGCCCTTGTGGCGAATAAACTGGGCGGCTTGACGGACAATGTAATTCTGGGCATACTCATAGCAGGGATCATTCATACGATAAACATATTCCTCGGCATCCTCAGCCCGACGATCCAGTCCATCAGGCTTCACTATGTGGAATTTTTCAGCAAATTCTACCAGCCTGGCGGAAGGAGGTATGAACCGTTCAGGAAAGGCAGTAGACAGTAGGTGGCAGGGAGGGGAAAAAGGAAAGTAGACAGCATGTGGTAGATAGTAGACAGGGAAAAGCAAAGAATTTCCTGTCTACTAAAAAATGGAGGTGTTTTATGGAAAAAGCTCTTGTTGCATTGGCTGCAGCTCTTGCCATAGCTATTCCCGCCCTGGCAACCGGCTGGGCTCAGAGTAAAATAGGCTCTGCCGGAGCAGGGGCAGTGGCGGAAAAACCCGAGCTGAGCGGCATTGTTATTATCATGATGGCAATACCAGAGACCATGGTAATCCTCGGTTTCGTGATAGCCATCATTATTCTCCTTGTTTATGGAGCGTAAATTTTAGGCTGATGGCTGATGGCTGAAGAAAAAGCCTGTAGGTTGGGTTGCGTTTTTTAACCAAACCTACGGGCTAATCATGTTAAACGTGCCATGAGCTAAACATACCCGATATTTTAAAAAGGTTTAAATAAGATGAGCGAAAAAGAACTCTTACAGTCCCTTGAGGAAGATACCAAAAGAGAATGCGATGCTATGCTGGAGAATGCCCGCAGAGAGGCGGAGATTACTGAAAAAAGGGCTGCAGAAGAGATGGGGAAGGTTAAGGAACAAAGGCTTGAGCAGACAAGGACATCTCTTAAGCTGGAGAGGGTAAAAAGATTGGCCGGCGCCAGGGCATACGCCAATGAGGTTTTACTGAAGGAGCGACAACGTGCCGCAGCAAAGGCGCTGGATGAGGTAAATGCCGGGCTCCATGAACTGCGCAAGGAGAAAGAGTATCCGGAGATAGTGAAAAGGCTTTTCAAAGAGGCCATGGACAGATGGCGCGCTTTTATGAAAGAGGAAAAGGCGCTGGCAGTGGTGCCAAAACAGGATATTTCTCTTTTCAAGGACTTAAGCAGCAGCGCCGCATACGAGATTGTTGCCTATGAAACAGGGGATATGTCTCCCGGTGTTATTGTGATAGGCAAGGATGAAAGATTTAAGATCATTAATACGCTGCATTCAAGATTGGAAATGGCAAGATCGGAGCTTGTTTCGATGATTGACAAGGCGCTATTTGGTGAAATTCTTAAATCCAACTAATGTCTAATCCAGCGCCACTTTCCGGCATAAAACATAGACACGGAAATACTTTGGCAAAAGTGGCGCTGGATTAGGATTTAGAAATCAGAATTTGTTTTTATGATGGACTTAAGCTATCTCAACGCAAGAATAAAGGCATGGAAAGGAGATCTCTTAACAAAAGAGGCTTGCGGTATACTGATTGGCGCGGAGGATATTAAAAGTTTGATAACCCGCTTACAAGAAACCGTCTATGCGCGGGATATGGAGATAGCTGAAGCGCGGTATGAAGATGAAAGGGAGCTTGTGGAAGGCGCGCTCAAGGGAAATCTCGCCCGGACATTCAGGGCGTTGTGGGCTTACGCGCCCCCCGAGGCAAGGGTTTTGCTCCGTCCTGTATTTTCTATTTGGGAGGTATACAATCTCAAGGCTATAATACGGGCAAAGGTGAAAGGGATTTCGCCTGACGATAGCATAACTATTCTTATGCCGGCCGGCGATATGGATGAGTCGGCGCTAAAGGAGCTCAACCAGCAAAAAGATGTGCGGGATATCGTCAGTCTCCTTTCTACATGGAGAAGCCCTTACGCAGAGCCGATAAAAGAGGCCCTGGAGCGGTATATGCGGGAAAGACATCTTATCATCCTTGAACTTGCCCTGGATCGTTTCCTCTATCATTACTGCCTTTCTGCGGCTGCCGGCAATGAAATCATTGAGCGGTTTGCAAGAGAAAGGATTGACAGCGTCAATATTTCAACCCTCTTCAAGCTTATGGGAGAAGAGATCCCTGATGATAATGCGATAGATTATTTCCTTGAATGTGGGAGAAGGATTGATAAAGATAAATTTTTAAGGCTTGCAAAGAGCAGGGATAAAAAAGGGCTTTTGAAAGGACTTGGGGATTTCATAGGATACAGCCGGTGGAAGGATATAATCAATGCAGCGGAGCCCGAAGAACTATTTTTTCTGGAAGAGCAACTTGAAGAATTGGGCAGGGAGGAGATTTGCCGAACCGCCATTACAGAGCCCCTCAGCATCGCCATCGCCATCTGTTTTATGTATTCAAAGATACGAGAGATAAAAAATGTAAGGCTCATTGCCAGAGCAAAAATTTTTGCTATACCTGCGATGGAGGTGAAGAGGTTTATATTATGTCCAAACTCTTAGTCATTACATATCCTGGCGCATCTCTCGGTTTTCGCCTTGCCGGCGTTGATGTTCATGAGATGAAAGAAGGCGAAGATATTACGCCGATGCTCAATGATATTATCAAAACCGGAGAATACGGCCTTCTTGCTGTTGAGGAGAAGTTTCTTGCAAAGGTTGACGAAGGTATTTTAAAAAGGATCAGAAAGACAGGCATCCCTGTGATCGTTCCGATAGATACGCCTAAATCGTGGCGCGGCGAAGAGGAAATGGAGTCATATATAGCCAGGCTTATCAGAAGGGCAATAGGGTATCAGGTAAAAATAAAAAGATAGGCAAAAAGGCGCAGGGCTATAGGTTATAGGCGATAGGGAAACAAACAGGTGCAAGAATGCTTATAGCCCATTGCCCATAGCCTATTACCTGCATTTAATTATGCAAATCATCAGAGGCACAATCTCAGGGGCTTCCGGTCCCACCGTTACTGTAAAGGGCATGAACGGCGCAAAGATGCACACCACCGCCCTTGTCGGCAGCGGAGGACTGCTCGGTGAGATTGTCAGGATTCAGGGAGAGCAGGTTGTGCTGCAGGTCTACGAAGACACCACAGGGCTTTCCATCGGGGAAGAGGTCGTAAGTTACGGCAAACCACTTGCTGTCAGGCTTGGTCCGGGCCTCCTCGCCAATGTTTTTGACGGCATCCAGAGGCCGCTTGAGGTGTTGCGGCTTCAGGCAGGGGATTTCATAAAGAAAGGGATGGGTATCAATGTCTTGCCGGATAAGACATGGGAATTTATTCCCGGAGTAAAAAAAGACGATGTGATTGAACAGGGAGATATTATTGGCATTGTCAGGGAAAACGAGCGGGTTGAGCATAAAATATTTGTTCCACCGTCTTCCCTTTCTTCCCCCCTTAATAAAGGGGGGATAAGGGGGGTTGTCAAAGAGGCGCGCAAAGGAAAAATTGCAGGGGACGAACCCGTTGTCATACTGGAGGATAAAAGCGTTATTTCGCTCTTTCATGACTGGCCGGTGAGACAGCCAAGGCCGTTTAAACAAAGATTGTCGCCGGATACCCCGTTTCTCACAGGCCAGCGGATCTTTGACATCCTCTTCCCTGTGGCGGAAGGCGGAACGGCCATTGTGCCGGGCGGATTCGGGACAGGGAAAACAGTTGTAGAGCAGTCTCTTGCCCGCTATGCCATGTCTGACATTATTGTTTATGTGGGGTGCGGAGAGAGGGGAAATGAGATGACCGAGGTGCTGTCAGACTTTCCGAAACTTATTGATCCATCTACAGGCCTGCCATTAAGTTTAAGAACAGTCCTTATAGTGAACACATCAAACATGCCTGTTGCGGCAAGAGAGGCGTCCATCTTCATCGGCGCAACCATTGCTGAATATTTCAGGGATATGGGATACAGCGTTGCCCTTATGACCGATTCCATCTCCCGATGGGCAGAGGCGCTGCGGGAGATATCATCAAGAATGGAGGAGATGCCGGGCGAAGAGGGCTACCCTCCGTATCTTGCAACACGGCTGGGGAATTTTTACGAGAGGGCAGGAAAGGTGAGATGCCTTGGAAAAGAGGAGAGAACAGGCTCAGTCACCATCATAAGCGCTGTATCGCCGCCCGGCGGAGATTTTTCCGAGCCGGTAACGCAGGCATCCCTCCGGGTTGCCGGCACACTGTGGGCCCTCGATACCGGCCTTGCATACGGCAGGCATTTTCCGGCAGTCGACTGGAACAGGAGTTTCAGCCTCTACTATGATTCCTTGAAAGATTGGTTTGCGCAAAAAGTAGCTTCGGACGCAGTTTTGCTGCGGGATAATATCATGGCGATACTGGAACGGGAGGGCGAGCTCAAGGAGGTGGTTCAGCTTATAGGGCTTGAGGCCTTGCAGGATAAAGACAGGCTTGCCATAGAAACGGGGAGGATCATAAAAGATGTATTTTTACGGCAGAGCGTATTTCATGAAGCGGATGCATTCTGCACGATGGAAAAGCAATACTGGATGATGAAGTGTGTGCTTGAATTTTACACGAGGGCAAAAAAGGCGATAGAAGAAGGCGTATATCTAGAAAAGATTCTCTCAAGCCCTGTAATAACAAGGCTCATGAGGATGCAAGATATACCTGGCAATGTGTTTAAGGAAAGGGCAGAGGAGATATTGAGGGAGATGGGTACGGAACTCATTAAAATTGCAAAGGGTGAGTGATAAAAATACAAGGGCACAGAAAGATAATCACTGTTTGACATGTGAAAAGATTTTGGAACGAAGAGAATGGAATCAGTTTTTCAAATCTTTTGATGAACTTAAGGAAATAGAAGGTATGACCGAAGAAGATATGGAGAATCATATCGAGTTCCTATAGTAAAGAAAGCTCCCATGGATAAAAAACCCACCGCATATTTTGGCAATAAAATAATCCCTGCCGAGGGAAAAAAACAGCGGGTGCAGGAGATATTTTCATCAGTGGCGGACAAATATGACCTAATGAACGACCTGATGAGCTTTGGCACGCACAGGCTATGGAAAAGATTTGTGGCTGAAAAGACAAATCTCAAACCGGGTGATTCTGCAATAGATGTATGCGGCGGGACTGCTGATATAGCAATGCTCATGGCAAAGAGGGTCGGCGAAAAGGGAAAGGTTGTTGTCTACGACATCAATCGGGAAATGCTTGAATGCGGCAAAGACAAGTGCATTGACAAAGGCTTTCTAAAAAACATTCAGTATGTGCAGGGAGATGCAGAGGAAATAGCCTTTGAAGATAACACCTTTCACTGCGCAACTGTCGGCTTCGGCATACGAAATGTTACCCATCTGGGAAAGGCATTCAAGGAAATGATGCGGGTGATAAAGCCTGGTGGAAGGGTTATATGTCTTGAATTTTCTCATCCCACATCAAAGATATTCAGCAAGCTTTACGACATTTATTCTTTCAAGGTCATGCCGGAAATCGGCGAGGTTGTAACCGGCAACAGGGGCGCATACACCTATCTTCCCGAATCCATCAGAAAATTTCCTCCGCAGGAGGAGTTGAAAAGGATTTTAGAGGGAATCGGCCTTTTTAAGGTGAAATATTATAACCTGTTTAACGGCATAGCAGCGGTGCATATCGGGGTGAAGGTATGAAGTCGGAAGATAAAGAAAGTTTCAAGTTTCAAGTTTCAAGTTTCAAATCTTTCCTTGCAACTTGCAACTTGCAACTTGCAACTGGTGTTTTAAGGCTCACGCCTCTCTGGATTGAGGCAATCGGCATGGGCGCTGTCATGGGTGCGATAGTTGACGGCAACAAGCGGTTTAAAGAAAGACTAAAGGAGATTGATGACAAGATATTTTTATTTGAGGCAACAGACTTGGGCAAACGATTTTTTCTTCATATCAAAGACAGCGACATAAAAATAATCCCGCATATTGCAAAAACGCCGGATGTTGTCATGAAAGGTGAAACCAAGGTATTCTTCGGACTGCTCCTCGGCAAAGAAGACCCTGACACGGTATTTTTCTCAAGAAGACTGGAGATAAGCGGGGATACTGCGGCGGCTATACATTTTAAGAATATATTGAATAGTATGGGGTAAAGATATGAATCCTTACGGGCTTGGAATTCTTATAATAGTGTTGGGAATGATATACTTTTGTGCCGGATATTTTAAAGTTCGTTAATGTTTACAGAATTGCGCACAGAAAAGAAGTATATAGATGATTTTGCGCGATGTTTTAAAATCCCTCTTAAGGAAAGGTTCTAAAATATAAATATATGAAACCTCTTATCCTTATCGTCCTTGACGGATGGGGCATAAATCCACGCACAGAGGGAAATGCGCAAGCGCGGGCAAAGATGCCCTTTATAAACAAAATTTTTGCTGAGTATCCTCATGCTCAATTGGAAACCTCCGGCCTGTCTGTGGGCCTGCCCGAAGGGCAGATGGGTAACTCGGAGGTCGGCCATCTTACCATGGGCGCGGGGAGGATTGTATATCAGGAACTTACCCGCATAGATAGAGAAATAGAGACGGGAGGGTTTTTTAAAAACAAGACACTGCTGGACGCGATTGCCGCAATTAAAAAAGGTGGCGGCGCTCTCCACCTCATGGGCCTTGTATCAGACGGCGGTGTTCACAGCCACATCAATCATCTCTTTGCATTGCTGGCTATGGCAAAGCAGAAGGGCATGGATAAGGTCTTTATTCATGCCTTTCTTGACGGCAGAGATACTCCGCCAAGGAGCGGCAAAGGCTATATTGAGAATCTTCAGGCGCACCTTGATAAAACAGGCATTGGCAGAATAGCCACAATCACAGGCCGTTATTATGCAATGGACAGGGACAATCGCTGGGAACGAGTGGAGAAGGCATATAAGGCATTGGCGCAAGGGAAGGGAGAAAGGTTTGCCAACAGCCCTATTGAAGCCATTACAGAGGCATATCAAAAAGGCGAAACCGATGAATTTGTCATGCCGACCGTGATAACCAATAACAACAAACCTGTGGCTACAATAAAAAACGGCGATGGGATAATCTTCTTTAATTTCCGCGCTGACAGGGCAAGGGAGCTGACCAGAACGTTGACGCAGGAGGATTTTAAATGGTTCAACAGAGGCCAGAAAATCAAACTGTCCGGCTATGTATGCCTTGCCGAGTATGATGCCACATTCAATCTTTCGGTCGCATTTCTGCCGCAGAGTTTAAAAAATATCCTTGCAGAGATTTTTAGCAATAACAAGATAAAACAGTTGCGGATCGCAGAGACGGAAAAATATGCGCATGTAACCTTTTTCTTTAACGGAGGCGTTGAAAAACCATTTCCTCTGGAGGACATGGTTTTGATACCCTCGCCCAAAGAGGTCCCTACATACGACAAAAAGCCGGAGATGAGCGCATATCTTGTCACCGAGGAGCTTGTCAAAAGAATAAAAAGCGGGGGTTATCAATTTATTCTGGTAAACTATGCCAACGGCGATATGGTTGGCCACACCGGTGTGATGGATGCGGCAGTCAAGGCATGTGAAGTGATCAACGAGTGCCTTGAGCGGGTTGTGAAAACCGGCGGAGAAAATGGGTGGATCGTCCTTATTACATCAGACCACGGCAATATTGAACAGATGATAGATTACAATACGAAAGAGCCGCATACAGCTCACACCACAAACCTTGTGCCGTTTGTGTTGATTGACGGCGAGAGAAAGAATATGTCGCTGCGTAACGGCGGGCTTTCAGATGTCGCGCCTACTATCCTTGAATTGATGGGCATTGAAAAGCCGGTTGAGATGACAGGAAGGTCGTTGATGAAGAAGTAATGCAACCTGATAATTGGCGAAATGATTAAATGATTATTTGACCTATTATTATGATAACAATGAGAAGGATTCCGCTCCGACGCAACATCGGAGCGGGGTTCTTCAACTATTTAGCAGTCAAAATACAGCGTAAATTCGTGCGGCACAGGCCTCAGTTTTACCGGGTGCACCTCTTTATCCATCTTATACTCAATCCATGTGTCAATGACATCCTTGGTAAATACATCGCCTTTTAATAGGAACTCGTGGTCTTTCTTGAGCGCGTTCAGGGCATCCTCAAGAGAGCCGCACGCGGACGGAACCTTTGCAAGTTCTTCCGGTGAAAGGCCGTATATATCTTTGTCCAGCGGGTCGCCGGGGTTAATCTTATTCTGTATTCCATCAAGCCCTGCCATGAGCATTGCCGCAAACGCGAGATAGCCGTTGCATGAAGGGTCAGGGAATCTCACCTCAATCCTCTTTGCCTTTGGGGACGGCGAATACACAGGGATCCTTATTGCCGCGCTCCTGTTACGGCTGGAGTATGCGAGGTTTATCGGCGCCTCAAAACCCGGCACCAGCCTTCTGTAAGAGTTTGTCCCTGGATTGCAGAACGCATTGAGCGCCCTGGCGTGCTTTAATATGCCGCCGATATAATACATGGCAAGGTCGCTCATGCCGCCGTATTTGTTGCCTGCAAATGTTGGCTTCCCGCCCTTCCATATGGACTGATGCGTATGCATGCCGCTTCCATTGTCGCCGAATATGGGCTTAGGCATAAAAGTTGCGGTCTTCTTCCATCTCCATGCCACATTCTTCACGATATATTTATACCACATGAGCTTGTCGCCCATTTTCAGAAGGCTGTCGAATCTCATGTCAATTTCTGCCTGTCCGGCGGTTGCAACCTCATGGTGCTGTTTTTCTATCTGTATACCCGCCTGTTCCATGAGGAGGCACATCTCTGTTCTTATATCCTGCTGGCTGTCTGTTGGCGCAACAGGGAAATAGCCCTCTTTATGGCGCGGTTTGTAGCCGAGGTTAGGGCATTCCTCTCTGCCTGAATTCCAGATGCCCTCAACAGAGTCAATAAAGTAATAGCCGTGCTGTGGACCCTGGTCATACCTCACATCATCCAGGATGAAAAACTCTGGTTCTGGGCCAAAGTAGGCTGTATCACCGATGCCTGTTGATTTCAGATATGCCTCTGCCTTCCTAGCAATATTTCTCGGGTCCCTTGTGTAATCTTCCTTTGTTATGGGGTCAACGATGTTGCAGATAAGAGACAGGGTCGGTGTTTCCATAAATGGATCCATAACCGCTGTCGTTGGGTCAGGCACAACAAGCATGTCGCTTGCATGGATCGGCTGCCAGCCTCGGATAGATGAGCCATCAAAGCCAAGCCCCTCCTCAAATATCTCCTCCTTAAGCTCAGAGATAGGGGTTGAAAAGTGCTGCCAGATGCCGATAAAGTCCAGAAACTTGAAATCAACCATTCTGGCGCCTTTTTCCTTTGCAAACTGTAATACCTCTTTTGGTGTCATGTTTGTTCCTCCTTTTTTTAAATCAGGCAATGGGCTATAGGCAATAGGCTATGGGAATATCGTATTCATTGTTTTTCCTATCGCCCATAGCCTATAGCCTCCCGCCTGTATTTTAAATCGCTTCCTCCCCTTTTTCACCTGTTCTTATCCTTACCACCTCGTCCACAGGCAAAATAAATATTTTTCCGTCTCCGATTCTCCCTGTCTTTGCGGCATTGACAATTGTTTCAACAACCTTTGCGGCCATATCCGCCTTGACCACTATCTCTATCTTTATCTTGGGCAGAAAATCTACTACATACTCTGCGCCGCGATAAAGCTCGGTGTGGCCTTTCTGCCTTCCGAAGCCCTTTACCTCTGAAACCGTTATGCCCTGGATGCCGATTTCATTCAGGGCCTCTTTTACCTCATCCAGTTTAAATGGTTTTATTATCGCTTCAATTTTTTTCACCTCGTTAGACCTCCCTTTCACCCCGTTTAGACCTGCATTTCAACCTCAATAACTATCCGAATTGAAAGGTGTAACGGGGTTCATCACAAACCTCCTCAACAACAGATAAACTTTTTAGCACACCGGTCTTAAGTTGTAAAGGTTTTTTTAGCTTTACCCCCACACCAAAATCTTTGGTGTGGGGGTTTACCGCACTGATTAGATTAAGCAAGGTTTATGCCAATCTTAAAAAGAAAAAATTGCCGTAAAATCAAGGCGATTCAAAGCATAGCCGTATTCAACGAGCTTAAATTTTATGCAGGCAAAGAAATTTTTGCTCATAAAATCGGCAGGCCTTGAAAATCTTCTGCATGTCTGTTATCGTAAATTTATGGCAGTTCATCTTGTAATAGACGGATACAACCTTACCGGGGTTATGGCGATATCCGGTCAAACAGCAGCAGATTTGGAAGGTGTGAGAGATGAGCTTATTAAAAGGCTTCAGGCATACAAGCGGTTGAAAGGGCATAGAATAACCGTTGTGTTTGACGGCAAAAAATCAGGAAGTCTCTCCAGAGCAAAGATGCATCAAAACGGCATTGAGGTTATTTTTTCAAAAGATGGCGAGGAGGCAGACCAGATTTTGAGAGAAATGGCAAAGAAGGAAAGGCACGGCATAACCATTGTCACATCTGACAGGGCAGTTGCCTCTTTTGCAGAAGCCCAAGGCGCTGTTACAATACCGTCAGATGAGTTTGATGCAATATTATCTCTGGCTATTTACAGCGATATGACGGGCGTTGCGGATGAAGACGAGGAAGATGTGTCAACAAAGAAAAGCGGAAATCCAAGAAAATTATCAAAACAAGAGAGAAAACGGCTTCAGAGGATAAAAAAACTGTAAGCGGCTCATAGCTCATGGCTCATGGTTTTTACTATCAGCTATGAGCTATCAGCTATGAGCTATCAGCTAACAGCTATCGTCCAATCTTATTTTCAGTCCCCTGTATAAGCCTTTTGATATTGTCTGAATGCTTTAAAATAATAAAAACAGCTATTACTGCGGCAAGCGGGACATACGGTTGACTGGATGTAAAGAAACTAAAAAACACGGGTATAGAGGCTGCGGCAATCATTGAGCCGACGGATATATATCTGAAGATTGCAACAAGGATTACAAAAAGGATAAGCGCCGCCATTGCTGGCAATGGGCCGATAGCCAGAAAAACCCCCAGCGCGGTTGCAACTCCCTTGCCTCCTTTAAATTTCAAAAACACAGGGAAGATATGGCCTAAAAATACTGCGAGGCCCATAATGCTTATCTCTTTTGGAGAACTGCCAAAGATATAAAATGCGAGCAAGATTATCAAAAACCCCTTAAGCACATCTCCGACAAGGGTAATGATACCCGCAGCCTTGCCGCCTGCCCTTCCAACATTCGTTGCGCCTATATTGCCGCTGCCGACAGTCCTCGGGTCAGGCGCGCCCAGTATTTTAGCAACAATAATGCCTGTTGGGATTGAGCCGATAAAATAGGCGATGATGGCTAATATGATTATTTCAAGAGTCATAAAATCTTCTCATCCGCAAAACTTATATATCTGCCGTCTCCGATTATTATATGGTCAAGCACCTTTACGCCGACAAGTTCCCCAACCTCTTTCAGCCGCTTTGTTATATCTTTATCTTCCCTGCTCGGCGCGGGGTCGCCGGACGGGTGGTTATGCACAAGGATTACGCCTGCCGCAGAATCCCGTATCACCGGGTTAAACACCTCTCTCGGATGGACAATGGAAGATGTGAGGCTTCCCTCTGAAATCCTGATGTCTCTCAGCATCCTGTTTTTCCCGTCGAGAAGCATGGCAATAAAAACCTCTTTCTTTTTTGAACGCATGGACTCGTGAAAGTGATTGAAGACCTGTTTTGAATTCTGAAACTGCTCTCCAGCCTCTATCTTTTCCGCCGAGTATCTTTTGGCAATCTCAAAGAGCGCCTTTATCTGCGCGGCCTTGGCAAGGCCGATGCCCTTGATTTCTCTGAGTTCGGATACAGTTGCCTTTTCAATCTCTCTGAATCCTTTATTGTTTGCTATGAGCGCCTTTGCGTGGTCAAGGGCGCTTTTTCCTTTTGCGCCTGTTCTTAAGATTATTGCCAGCAGTTCCGCAGAGGATAAATTTTCCGGCCCTAATTTTACAAGTTTCTCTCTCGGCCTGTCATCCTCGGGCCAGTCTTTGATGCTTTGGGGATATTTGATTTCCATATAGTAAGCAGGGCAATGTAAACAGAGCCTTTATACTTTAAAGCCAGCAAGACTTCTGCCTTCTGTTGAGTTTTTACCTACTGCATAACAATAAACACCAGCCTCCAGAAATTCTATGGTGATTCCGCCTGCCACACGGTGTCCTCTTTTGTCAACTGTTGTCGTCGTAACATCTTGCAAGTTGTGTTTTTGAGCAAGAGATATGAGGCTTTTCAATTCTTCCGGTCTTTCAAAATATCTGTTTGTCCACTTTATTTCAACGCACCAGTTGATTTTCTGCTGAAGCAGATAAACGAGATCAACCTCTCCGCCTTTCCATCGGGAGTAATACAGGTCAAAGGTTGAAGAATGCAGCCACTGGCTTACGATTGCGGTCTCCGCCATATTGCCCATAAAATCATGTTCTGCTGAAATAGGGCCGAACAATGCGCATCGCATGGAAGGATTGGTCAGATAGACTTTGAAATAATTTGCCCTGCTGAACCGCTTCCCCGCCTGATCAATCCTGTGGATTGTTTTTATCAGAAACGCTGCCTCAAGGTATTCCAAATATTTCTTGATCGTATTTTTTGCAACCCCGGAGCCTTTGGAAAGCTCATCAAGAGAAACTTCATTCCCAGTATTGTAGGCAAGCATCGTAAATAACCTGTTTAACTCCTGAATATCCTGAATGCCGTAAAGTCCCGGAAGATCCCGCAACAATACTTTATCTATGATATCGCTTCTTATATATCTGCCGGTATCCGCCTTTATCGCCTCAGAAAAAATGGCTTCCGGATAGCCTCCGAAGTTCAAATAGTGAATGAATTCGTGGTTGAGCGCATGAATATCGGCGGATTCGTAGTTAATATCGGGGAGAGAACCGCTCTTTTTTCTTATGAGGTTTTCTTTTTCAAGAAGATAGAGGTATTCGTAAAATGTCAAGGGCGGCAGATGAAAATGCGTGAAACGGCCTGCGCCTGATTCCATGCTCTTGAGCCTAAGGGCCGCTGCTGCAGAACCTGAAGCGATGAATTTGACGGACCGGTAATTCTCAACAAGTTTTTTCAGATGAAGTTCCCAATCCTTCAGGTATTGTATTTCATCTAAAAACAGGTAGCAGTCCCTCAACTCCGTGCTATTGAAAATCTCCGCATAATATTCAAGAATCTGTTCAAGCCGCAGCCCGATATACACAGGCGCCTCTATAGAGATATAGCAGATGTGCTTCGGCGGCACACCGTTTTCAATAAGTCTCTGAATGGCATGATACAAAAGAACGGTTTTCCCAACCCTCCGGGGGCCCATAAGCGCCACAGCGCGATTTACCGCCGTTTCGGTAATCAGCCCGTAAAGCTGATCAAGATAGGCCCTTGGCTTCATCTGTCTGAAATATTCATCAATAGAACCATCTTCATTCCACCAAGGGTTTTCTATCTTTATCTTATTGATAATCTCTGTTTTTGAAATCTTTTGCATACAATATCAAGACCTTGATGTTATTATACTAATATTTAAGATAATGTCAAGGTCGTGATATTATTTAAGTTGCACTGCCTAA
This sequence comes from Deltaproteobacteria bacterium, assembly GCA_016200645.1. GTDB lineage: Bacteria > Desulfobacterota > GWC2-55-46 > UBA9637 > UBA9637 > JACRNJ01. The sequence goes on from JACQEJ010000027.1 coordinate 18,911, forward strand.
CAAGTTGAATTTAAATTGTTTTTACTGTTCCTGTTCCCGCAATTCTTAATTTCTAATTTGTAATTCTTAATTGTTTCTTATTCCACCGTAACGCTCTTTGCCAGATTCCTCGGCTGGTCAACATCCGTGCCTTTCAGCACGGCAATATGATAGGCAAGCAATTGGAGCGGGACGGTTAAAAGAATCGGGGAAAGGTGGTGGCTTGCTGTCGGTATTATTATCGCCTCATCGGCTTTTTTTGCGGCCTCGCTGTCGCCTTCACTCACTATGGCGATTATCTTTCCTCCACGCGCCTTGACCTCTTCCATATTGCCGAGCATCTTTGGATATGTCGCATCCTTTGGCGCAAGAATCACGACCGGCATGTCTTCGTCAATGAGCGCAATAGGGCCGTGTTTCATCTCGCCCGCTGGATAGCCCTCGGCATGGATATACGAAATCTCTTTCAGCTTCAATGCGCCCTCAAGCGCCACCGGATAATTGATGCCCCTGCCGAGGTATAAAAAATCTCTAAAATGAAAGTATTTTTTTGCAATGGCCTCTATCTCCGGCTCATGGGAGAGAATGGTTTCTATTTTTTTTGGCAGCCGGACAAGCTCCTGAATAAGCTCCTTTGCCATGTCCGCTTTTATGCCGCCAAGTTTAATTCCAAGGTTCAGGGCCAAGAGATACAAGGCTGTAAGCTGGGTGGTAAACGCCTTTGTTGAAGCAACGCCTATCTCAGGCCCTGCATGGGTATAAATAACGTTGTTTGATTCCCGCGCAATACTGCTCTCTATCACATTGCAGATGGAGATAACCTTCGCCCCTTTCCTCTTTGCCTCTTTTATCGCTGCCATAGTATCTAATGTTTCGCCGGACTGGGATACTGCCACTACAAGGGTTGTTTTATCCGCCAGAGGGTTTCTGTATCTGAACTCAGAGCCGAGGTCTACCTCTGTCGGAGTCCTTGTAAATTCCTCTATGAGAAATTTTCCCACAAGGCTTGCGTGCCATGAAGTTCCGCATGCAATCAGATATATCCGCTCTATCGCCTTTAAATCCTTGTCCGCAAGTTCAAAACCGTCAAGCATGATATTCCCCGTGTCTTCGGAAATCCTTCCCCTGAATGTGTCTGTCACGGCCCTTGCCTGCTCAAATATCTCCTTAAGCATAAAGTGCCGGTATCCGCCCTTTTCAGCCATCACAGGACTCCAGTCTATCTCCTTCGGGGCTTTTCTTACCTCTTTGCCGTCAATGGTTTTTATATCTATCTCGTTCTTTGTTATGGTAACGATTTCTCCGTCATCCAGAAATATCATCTTCTTTGTATGGCTTAATATTGCAGGTATGTCGGATGCAATAAACCCCTCGCCGTCTCCAAGGCCGACCACCAGCGGGCATTCCATGCGCGCGCCGATTATTTTGTCCGGCTCATCCGCAGATATGACCACAATCGCATAAGAGCCTTTGACCTGTTTTAAGACCTCTCTCACAGAATCTTCAAACCCTTTGCCTGCCTTCATCTGGCGGGATATGAGATGTGCGAGTATTTCGGTGTCGGTTTCGGACTTGAAAACTGCGCCCTGTTTTTTAAGTTCCTCTTTTAAGGCGAGATAATTTTCAATGATGCCGTTGTGCACAACCGCAACGCCTGCCTCCACATGAGGATGGGCATTCTCCTCGGACGGCCTGCCGTGCGTAGCCCAGCGGGTGTGGCCGATGCCGATGTGTCCCTTTACCGGATGGCCGTGAATCTTTTTCTCAAGATTGACGAGTTTGCCCACGCTCCGGCGCACCTCCACCTTCTTGCCGTCAATAACGGCAACGCCCGCCGAATCGTATCCGCGATACTCAAGCCGCCGAAGCCCGTCCAGCAGGACTTCGCTTGCGTCGTTATTTCCTATGTAGCCGACTATTCCGCACATAAATTTAAGCAAACGCAATCTTTGGCCAAATACTGCGTCAAAACTGACTGTCCAAATACTCACATACGGGAAATAGTATGCTCCGTTTTGTCCAGTCAGTTTTTTCTTGTCTTTGGCTCAAACCTTGCGTTTGTAATGCTCACTATGATTCCGTCTCGCATCTGGGCTTTTTACTGTGCCGTGAAAATTTATTCCTTTATTCTTTTGCAACGGTATGCTCGCCGCAATCCCCGCTCCTTGGAGCGGGGTCGTCGCAAGACCTCTTTTACAGGCGAGCTATGTAAACCCCCACACCAAAGATTTTGGTGTGGGGGTAAATAATAAAATTCCTTGCCGAGGAGAACCCCCGCAGCTTGCTGCGGGGTTCTTCAATTTCATTAAGGGGTGTTTTGATGGTCATGATCGGCAAGACAGCGGAATTACCGCAACACCGCCCTCTGGGCCATATCAATAAACCATGCCGGCAGGATGCCGATAATAATTGTGCCGAAAACGGCAATGGCAAGGGCGAGGCGGGTTGCCGATGTATGCGCCAGGTCAAATTCTTGAACCGGGTCTTTCATATACATGAGCATGACAATGCGGATGTAGAAGTATGCGGACACCGCGCTCATCAGAACGGCAATCACGGCAAGGGTTATGAAGCCTTTATGGATAAGGGCCATGAATATATAAAATTTCCCTACAAAGCCTGCTGTCGGAGGGATGCCTGCAAGGGAAAAGAGAAAGATGAGCATTAGGAGCGCCATGCCTTTATTAACTTTGGCAAGACCGGTGTAGTCCTCAATATTTTCGCCGATAAAATCTCCCTTTCTCATCACGATAATGGCGCAGAAGATGCCGATGTTCATAAAGGTGTAAATGAGCATGTAAAGCATGACGCCGGCGATACCGTCTCTGCCTCCTGCCACAAAACCGAGAAGGCCGTAGCCTGCATGGGCGATGCTGGAATATGCAAGCATCCTCTTGATATTCGTCTGAACAAGGGCGATAAAGCTCCCCAAAGCCATAGTCAGCACAGAAATGACCGCCATAATTGTTATCCAGCTTGATGCCACAGGCGCCAGGGCATCCATAAAGACCCTTAAGAATACCGCAAAGGCCGCTGCCTTCGGCCCCACCGACATGAAAGCCGTAATGGAGGTCGGCGCCCCTTCATACACATCCGGCGCCCACATGTGAAACGGCACGGCAGCAACCTTAAATCCAAACCCTGCTACGAGAAAGATAATCGCGAGTATGAGGCCGGGGTCTATGCTTGTCTGGCCTCTTAAGGCGCCGGCTATATCTTTTATCTGAGTCGTGCCTGTCAGGCCGTATATCAGAGATATGCCGTAGATGAGTATGCCTGATGAAATGGCGCCGAGGATTACATATTTCATGGCAGCCTCATTGGAGCGGACTGCCCCTCTCATAAAACCTGTAAGCACATATACGGAAATAGCCATGAGTTCCAGACTGATATAGATACTGAGCAAATCAGTGGCAGAGGCCATGATCATCATGCCGCTCAAGGCAAAGAGCATGAGGATATAGTATTCGCCGTGTTCAATACCCTCAATTTTTACATAGTTGATGGAAAAAAGGATGGTCAGGGCCGTGGACAGGTAAAACAGTATCTTGAAAAAAGTAGAGAAACTATCTACCACAAACATTCTGTTAAAGACATGGATTGCATTTCCTTCAGGCCACCATGTTACGGCTGCGGCCAGAACAATAACAATCAGGGATAAATAGGCAATAATATGCTTTCGCCCTTTGCGTAAAAAGAGGTCAACGACCAGGAGCAGACACGCTGAAGAGATGACAATTATCTCCGGCATGCTGGCCAATATGTTTATGATGTCAAATTTCATAGTTCCCCCAACCTCAAGGCTAAAGCCTTGAGCTACAGCCCATCTATGTAACTCAAACCTTTAGGTTTGATTAACGATAACTTGCAGAGTGTATCTGCTCCAGCAAATGCCCTACCGATGCGTGCATCACATTCAAAAACGGCTTCGGATAAAATCCTATCCAGAAGACAAAGATAGCCAGGGCAACCATAGCAGTTATCTCTCTGAAATTAACATCCCATGCCTCTTTAACATGGCTGCTTCTTGCCTCGCCGAGGGACATGGTCTTATACATCCCGAGAAGATACGCAGCGCCAAGCGCAGCGCCAAGAACTGCAAGGCCTGCAATTATCTTGTTATAGCCAAATGCGCCCACCAGAATGAGCAATTCACCGATGAATGAATTGGTTCCCGGAATGGCCAGCGAAGAAAGGGTGTATATGGCAAAAAATGTCGTATATATCGGCACCGCCTTTGCCAGCCCGCCATATTTAGCCATCTGCCTGGTGTGGGTTCTTTCATAGATAAGGCCGACACAGAGGAAGAGGGCGCTGGTTGTAATGCCGTGATTCAGCATCTGGAGGATGCCTCCTTCTATGCCCACCGCATTATAAACAAAGAGACCGAGGGTCACAAACCCCATGTGGCTTACGCTGGAATAGGCAATCAGTTTTTTAATATCTTCCTGAGCCAGAGCCAGATAGCCGCCGTATATAATGGCAATAACAGAGAGTATGAGTATAGTCATGGTAAAATATTCTGCGGCAAGCGGCAGAATTGGCAAAGAGAATCTCAAAAATCCATAAGTCCCCATCTTAAGCAGCACTCCTGCAAGGATGATACTGCCTGCTGTAGGGGCCTCCACATGGGCGTCCGGCAGCCATGTGTGGAACGGAAACATGGGAACCTTGATGGCAAATGCAATGAAAAATGCCAGAAAAACCCAGAACTGGAGCGTAAATGAATAATTTTGACCCATCAGGGCCGGTATGTCAAATGTCCTGCCTCCCGCAAAATAGAGGGCTATGATGCCGACAAGGAGAAGGACACTCCCCGCCAATGTGTAGAGGAAAAACTTGACCGCTGCGTAAATCCGGTTCGCTCCGCCCCATACGCCGATAATAAGATACATGGGGATGAGCATCGCCTCCCAGAAAAGATAGAACAGGAAAAAGTCCAGAGCGCAGAAAACGCCGATCATGGCGGTCTGCATCACGAGCAGGGCTATCATAAATTCCTTGACCAGCTTTTCAATGGCCGTCCAGGACGCCAATACGCAAATCCAGCCAAGCAGGGCAGTCAGGAAAACAAAGAGAATGCTGATACCGTCTACACCCAGAGAATAATTTATATTCCACGAAGGTATCCATTGATAGCGCTCAACAAACTGCATCTTATAGGTGGATAGATTGAAATAGCAGAGTATAGGGAGAGCGGCAATAAAATCAACCACAGTAAATAAAAGGGCTGTCCACCTGATGTTTCTCTCATTCTTCATAAACAAGAGAACTGCCGCACCGGCCAACGGCAAAAAGATTACGAGGGTTAGTATGGGATAATTATTTAATATATTGTTCATGGGTTTTTCTCACCTTATTGCATAAATTGCAATAATAACCAAAAGGCCGACGATTATGCCCAAGGCATAATGCTGAACAAGTCCTGTCTGGATGCGGCGCATCCTTGCGCCGCAGGCAATCACAAGATTTGCCACGCCGTTCACAGCGCCGTCCACGATATGTATGTCAATTTTATGGCAGATACCTGCAACAAGATAAAGCGGTTTTAATACTGCTGTATTAGATAGGTTGCTGACAAAGTTTTCATATATCACAACAGGCCCTCTTGCAATCCGCATGAATACAGCCGCGCCTTTCCTGTAAAACCAGTCTGTGTCTACGCTGACAGTAGGCTCCGGATCCAGATACTTAAGCAAAAGGAAAAATCCTAATGCCGTAAACATAAGGATGCTGAGAGCGCCTGTTACATGATCGGCCGTATACGGCTCAAAATGAACAGGATAGGGGAGCAAATTATACAGCGGCCCGGGGAATACGCCAATGGCTATACATAAGAATGCCGCCATTCCCATTGCGATAAGCATGTTGCGCGGCGGCTCCTTTACCCTGATGCCCGAATCCTTTCCAAAGAACATATAATAGGGAAGCTTTAAACCTGTATGCAAGAATGTGCCGGACGAAGCCATGGTTAAAAGCAAAGTCACAAACGGCCTGTGGTCATGGCTTGCTCCGGCAATCACCATTGATTTGCTTACAAAGCCGCTGAAGAGCGGAAATGCGGATATTGCAAATGCGCCTACCATGTAAAGGACAACTGTAATGGGCATTGTTTTATACAATCCGCCCAATTCCGTCAGTTTGCGGATGCCGGTCATATAGATAACCGCTCCAGCGCCCATAAAGAGGAGACCTTTATAAAGAATATGGGCAAATGCATGGGCAGTGGAGCCGTTTAAAGTCATCTCTGTCCCCATACCGACCCCTGCCACCATGTAGCCGACCTGGCTTACGATGTGATAGGCCAGAAGCCTCCGCGCATCATTTTCCATAACTGCATAGACAACGCCATAGAGGGCCATGATAACACCGAGTACAACAAGCAGCTCGGTGCCGGGAAATGCGCGTATCAACACATAGACTGCTGTTTTTGTCGTAAATGCCGACATAAAAACAGCGCCGGTTACGGTGGCCTCCGGATATGCGTCGGTAAGCCATGCATTGAGCGGCGGAACTGCTGCGTTCAGGATAAAACCGATAAGGATGAGATAAAACGCAAGGCTGCCATCATGTGCAATCGGGCCAAATAGGATTGAGCCTGTGTCTATATAATGAAGGATGATGCCGCCGAGCAGGAAAAGGCCTCCGGCGATATGCACCATTAAGTATCTGAAGGCAGAGTCAACTGCCTGTTTATTTCTCTGGACAAAAACGAGATAGCATGAGGCAAAGGCCATGACTTCCCAGAATATAAAGAGGGTAAAATAATCGCCGGCAAATACAACGCCAAGGGAGCTTCCTACATACAGAAATGCGGCTACATGCTCGCCCGGCTTTTCCACATGCAGGGCATAGATTGTGCTTATCAGCGCGGCTATGCTAAACACATAGCCGAACACGACGCTGAGTTTATCCACCTTGCCGAGAATAAGCTCCCTGCCGATTATCGTAAATGTTCCGTATGTGCCGTGAGACATGGAGGCTACTGCCAGAATGGCAAGAGCCGGCACAAGGACAAGATATGCCTGTCTTGTCCTTCCTTTAAGGAAGGGAACCAATATTGCGCCCAAGATAAATATTATTCCGGGATGAATCCAATCAATCATGTTGTCTCCTTATAAATCTAACAGACGGCAAAGTAAAAAACTCCAGGTTTTATAAACAAACGCAAGATTTGAGCCAAAGACAAGGAAAAGCTGGCTGGACAAAACGGAGCATACTCTTTTAGGTATGTGAGTATTTGGACAGCCAGATTTGACGCAGTATTTGGCCAAAGATTGCGTTTGTTAATAATAGTAATCCTCTTTCTTCATAAACCCTAATTGATGACCAATAAACTTTGATACAACCACAATCAGCACGCATGAGATAAAGCCATAGAGGGCGCTCCAGCCCGGTATCTTATCCCAGAAAAACTCGGCGTGTTCTCTATGCGCAAGAAAATCTCCTATCACGATAACCGCC
>JACQEJ010000189.1 GCA_016200645.1 Deltaproteobacteria bacterium
CGCCTCCTATAGAATATTTTGTTACGACCAATAACAAAAATCAAAAGGAGGAGCACCCATGGAAATTAAAATTAGCGTACCAGAAGCAGTGGAATTAATCAAAGAATTGCAGGAGAGACCGTCAAGGATATTTGAGATGGCCACAATGAATGTACAAAAAGATGTAGGTGATTACCTGACGAACCTGATGAAGGCAGAGTTGACACATATTTTAGGACGTGAGGAGTACGAGCGGAGCGAGGGGGAAACAAATCACCGCAATGGAAGCTATGCACGCAAGTTTTGCATTAAAGGGATAGGAGAAGTAGATACAAAAGTACCGAGGGACCGCAAGGGAGAATATCAGACACAAGTGTTGCCCCGCAGTAAGCAATATGAGAACAGGATAGCCGAGGATATATCGATGATGTATCTTGCGGGGATAAGCACACGTACACTGTCGATGTTGAGCAAACGTCTTATCGGCAGGACGCTTTCTCATGAAGAAGTCAGTAAGGCCAACAGGGAGTTGACAGATGCAGTAGAGAAGTGGCGAAGCCGCGATTTATCCGGGGAGAAGATAAAGTACATATTTGTAGACGGGGTAATTTTCAAGATGAGGCTAAAATACAGCGTAGAGAATGTCGCAGTGCTTGTGGCGATAGGAGTAACAGAGAATGGAGCCAAATTAGTGCTTGGACTGCAAAGCGGAGACAAGGAGTCAGCGACGAGCTGGAGGGAGTTTTTCAGGGATCTCAAAAGTAGAGGGCTTGATGGGTCATCAGTAACATTGGGAATAATGGATGGCCTTAGCGGATTGGAGAAAGTATTTGAAGAGGAATTTCCCAACTCTAAGGCGCAGCGGTGCCAGGTGCATGTAGCTCGCAATGTATTGGCAAAAGTTCCTCATAAGATAAAAAAAGAAGTAGCAGATGATCTCAGGTCCATATTCTATGCATCCTCAAAGAAAAAGGCAGATGACTTCTACAAAACATTTAATAAAAAGTGGGAGAAGGAGCTTCCCTCTGCAGTAAAATCATTACGTCAGTCAATAAATGCTTGTTTGACATTCTTTAAGTTTCCAGAGGAAGAATGGACATCTCTACGGACAACAAACATAGTTGAACGACTGAACAAGGAATTCAAACGCAGGACAAAGCCTATGGAGATAGTAGCCGGAGAGAATGCATGTTACAGGCTGCTGGCATTTATATCATTAAAGATGGAATTGAGTTGGAGATCAAATCCGATAGGAAAGGTGCGACCCAATTTACCGCTTTATCAAATTTACACAAAATAGTTGACAGTATCCGCAATATAAGGCCTTATTATCTCAAGCCATTTCACAAGAGGGAGTTTTGAGAAAAGATTAAAATGTCCTGTATCAAAACATATGCCGAAATTATCCGAGTCCATCTCTCTTGCCAAAAGCCTGAGATGTTCGGGATCGTCTTCAAATATATTCTCAATCGCTATCTTAATGCCCAAATCTGCAGCCCTTTTGTGGATGGGACGCCACGTCTCAAGGCTGCCTTCAAGCCATATATCAAC
>JACQEJ010000197.1 GCA_016200645.1 Deltaproteobacteria bacterium
CGATGGAATTAAGAACATATCTCGGCAAGAAGCCAGCAAAGCTCGAATTTGAAAAGGGCGCGGACGGCAAACCGAAACTCAAAACAAAGATGCCTCCGCAGATTAAATTAGAGGTGCCTTTTATATTTGCGCCGATGTCTTACGGCTCAATAAGCCTTAATGCGCAAAAGACCCTTGCAATTGCGGCAAAAGAGCTTGGGATTGTAATGAATACAGGCGAGGGCGGACTGCATGAAGACATTTACCCATACCGCAGCAATATAATTGTTCAGGTTGCGTCCGGCAGATTCGGCGTAAATCCCGATTATCTCAATGCAGGCGTTGCCGTTGAAATAAAGATAGGACAGGGCGCAAAGCCGGGTATTGGCGGACACCTGCCCGGAGAAAAGATCCCGCTGGACATCGCAAAGACAAGGATGATACCTGTTGGCACTGATGCAATCTCTCCTGCGCCCCAGCATGACATATATTCAATAGAGGATTTGAGGCAGTTAATATTTGCGATTAAAGAAGCAACCAATTACACAAAACCTGTGTCTGTCAAAATTGCGGCGGTTCACAATGTGGCTGCAATTGCATCAGGCATTGTCAGAGCAGGCGCGGACATCGTGTATATTGACGGATTCAGGGGCGGCACAGGCGCGGCGCCTGTTATTATCCGCGACCACCTCGGCATACCCATTGAATATGCGCTTGCGGCAGTGGATGAAAGGCTACGGCAGGAAGGCATCAGGAACGAGGCGTCCATCATTGCAGCCGGCGGCATCAGGAGTTGCGCGGATGCGGCAAAGGCAATCGCTATGGGCGCTGACGCTGTTGCGCTTGGCACATCGGCGCTTATCACCATGGGCTGCACCGTGTGCGGCAAGTGCTATACAGGAAATTGCTCATGGGGCATCACAACCCAGAGGCCGGAACTTACTGTTCGGCTTGACCCGGAGGTATATGCAGAAAGGCTTATCAACCTGATTCACGCATGGAGCCATGAATTAAAAGAGATACTCGGAGCGTTAGGCGTAAATGCAATTGAATCGCTACGGGGCAGCAGGGAAAGACTACGCGGTGTCGGCCTGGATGGACAGACATTGGATTTATTAGGTGTGAAACCGGCGGGAAGGTAAAAATTTAAAAATCAAAGATTAAAAATCAAAAATACATATCAAAATGTAGAAATTATCTCAGTGCTTCACATTTTTGACTTTTAATATGTCATTTTGATTTTTGCGTTTTTATTTTTGATTTTGTTCAATATGAAAGGTAGACAGTATGTTAACTATTGACGCAAAAGGACTATACTACAGAGAGTTGAACAGCAAGGTTCGGGACGCTGTTTCCAAAGGGGAAAAGGAAATTGTTCTCAAAAATGTGAACGGTCAGTATTACATCGGCGACGGCCTGCGGGGAGATGCCTCCATTACCATAGAAGGGGTTCCTGGAAATGACCTTGCCGCATTTATGGACGGCCCCACGCTGATTGTAAAAAATAACGCCCAGGACAATATCGGCAACACAATGAACAGCGGCAAGGTGATTATATACGGTCATGCCGGAGATGTGTTGGGTTACGGCATGCGCGGAGGAAAATTACATATCCGCGGCAATGTCGGCTACAGGGTGGGCATCCACATGAAAGGATACAAAAAACAGATTCCGGTAATCATTGCAGGCGGCAAGGCAGGGGATTTTTTCGGCGAATACATGGCAGGCGGAGCGCTCATACTGTTAAACCTTGACAATAAAAACGATAACAGGCCTATGGTCGGAGACTATCTCGGCACAGGCATGCATGGGGGAACAATCTTTATAAGAGGCGCGGTTGATAAAAAAATCTGCGGCGCAGAAGTTGGGATTACCGATTTAAATGAAGAGGATACAAAGCTTCTTAAAGAATATCTGACAGACTACTGTAAAGATTTTAATCTCAATGTAGACGAGATTATGAAGGGACAGTTCAAAAAGCTAATACCCGCTTCACTGAGACCCTACGGAAATTTGTATGCGTATTAAAATACAGGCAATGGGCTGCAGGCTCTATGTTTTTCCTACCGCCTATTGCCTATAGCCCATTGCCTGTATTTATATTTTCGTAATATCCACAGGGAGCCTGAAGCTAAAATCGCTTCCCTTGCCGAATTCACTTTCAACCCTGATAGCGCCGCCTTGCATCTCTAAGTACCTCTTCACAAGAACAAGGCCCAGGCCGGTCCCTTCCCGCCCTCCGGTTCTAATTTGCTTAAACTCTTTAAAGAGGCTATTCATATCTTCCTTTTTGATGCCTATACCGGTGTCTATAACAGAAACCTGAAGAGAATAATCGTTGGATACAGCTTTTATATTTACATACCCGCCCTCATTGGTAAATTTTACAGCATTGCTGACGAGATTATATATTATCTGCCTGAACATCCTCTCATCAGCCGTAATAGTGGAAACACTGTTATCTATATTCAGCTCCATGTTTATCTTCTTTTTTACGGCCAGGGGGGTGATAATTGAGTGTATTTCCTTTATCACATCATGGACTGAAAATTTCTCAGGCCTTACCTCCATTCTGCCCGCCTCAATCTTTGACAAGTCAAGGATATCATTAATCAGCGCAAGAAGATGTTGACCGCTCTTATGAATATAGCCTGTGTACTTCAACTGTTTCTCATTTAAATCTCCAAAGGTTTTATCGCAGAGCAGCTCTGAAAAACCCAGGATAGAGTTGAGCGGGGTTCTCAGTTCATGGGATACGCTGGCAAGAAATTCTGACTTCAGCCGGTTTACCGCTTCCATATCTTCATAATTTTTCTTTAACCCTGCTGTCCTCTCTGCAATACGCTGTTCCAGTTCAGAGTATGACTTATTGATCTTCTCCACCATTTGATTAAACTTATCCGCAAGATCTTCTATCTCATCATCTGTCTTGATATTGATGCGGTAGTTCAAATTGCCTTCGCCGATGATTTCGGCCCCGCGCTGCAAAATGTGGATCGGTTCTACAATCCTTCTGGCGGCCCAGAATCCCATAGCGGAAAGTATGACAATCAAAAAGATAAAGATCAATACCATCCTCTTTACCATGGCATAAATCGGGGCGTAGCTCTCCTCAGGCGCCTGGCTGACAAATATATACCATTTGTTCCCGTCAAAGGCATTTTGAATGCTATCGGTGGATGTTATGGGAGCAAATCCTGCTACAGCATTGACGCCACTGTGGGCATTATCTTGCACCACTGCCCAACCCATTGACGGCATAGTAATGTTATTCATCAAATCGCCGGTAACACTATGGACTTGAGGAGGAAATATGGGACAGATAAGGATAACGCGGGCGGAATTTATCAGCATGGCATGACCTGTTTCCCCGATTCGTATCTTATTCACCATTTGAGAAATTTTTTCTATCTTGCTGACAGCGCGGACAACACCGACAACAGCCTTGTTTTTTTCATCCATAATCGGCGCTGCAACAGTCTGCAGATATTGATTATAGTCAGGGTCAAGATAGATTTCGCTGATATAGATACTCCCTTTGCCGTGATTGTAGGCTGTTTGCCACCATCGTTCATTGCCAAAATAGAGATATTTTGTCTTTCCTGCTGAGGCAACCAGCATCCCTTTTGTGTCAGTCACCGAAAGCTCTACATATTTTGTTGTCTGCTTCTTAATCCCAGCAAGATATCGGGCAGCAGGACTGCTCAGATAGAGTTCCGCAGCTTTTGCCTTCTCTTTTGCCTGCAGCCACTGCATATCCAATCCCTTGATATGTCCTTCTATGGTGAAATTATCTTTGTTTATATAAAATCTGTTTGCAGATACCGCAGCGCTTCTCAAAGTCGGGGAAAGGGCAAGACTTTTCACATTATATATTGACTGCTCTATAACAATTTCAATATTACTGGCAATCTCCTTGGCTACCCTCGCAAAATTCTCCCCCACCGTTTCTGTAAGCTCTTTTCTTCCTTGCCAATAGACTAAAAATATCCCTATTATGATGGGAAATATCCCAACCACGAATATAAAAAGCGCAATCCTTCGCTGAATACCCTTTTTCTTTATTTTCATTATGATAAAATAATCCTCTCCCGCCTTCACAGACCGGACTTTCTAGTGTGGCGGCAAATAAAGGTGAATTATCTCCGGTTTTAGAATGATGGAAAACGGGGTGTTCTGTCAGCGGCATCTCTGCCAACGCCAATCAAGCCGATGATATTGCCGTTCTTATCTACAAGCCGTGAGAGCGTAAGATTTATATATGCAATGTCTCCGCCTTTTTTCACCAATTTAGTCTCTTGTTCATATATCTCCCCGTCTTCAATCGCTCTTTTTTTCATTCGCTTGTATTCATTCTTATCAACAAAGAGGTATTCAATATTACTCCCCGCCATATTTTCCTTATTATACCCCAGAATATTCTCAGCCCCTTTGTTAAACTGCACAATTTCATCAAAAGGCGTGGCCGTAATAATCATCTCCTTTGAATATTCAAGGATGTTTTCCAGATACTCCTTTGTCTTTTCCAGTTCTGCGGTCCTCTCCTCTACCATAATCTTGAGTTCTTTATTGTACTTTTCAATCTGTTCTCGAGAGGTCTTTAATTCAACCAGCATCTGATTGAATGAGGCAACCAATTCTCCCACCTCATCTTCAGACGCCTTTTTCACGGCTTGACTCAAATCACCCTTGGCGACACCGCTGGCGGCAACAGACAATGCCCGAATCGGTGTAACAATCTTCTGTGAAATATAGATAGATATTCCTATGCCTGCTATAATTGCAATTATCGAAAAGACTATAATCTGCCATACACCCCGCTTCATATTTTTATCCGCCAGAATAGTAACCGCATCCATTGATCGCCATGCCTCATCGTACAGCCCTTCAACACTATTAATCAATATCGGTTTTTCCTTATCCATCTCCTTAAGCGCAGCAACGAGATTTGCATTACGCATCGCCGACGTCCATTGTAAGGACTGCTCAGTCATCTTCCGTATGGAGTCAAATTCGGTTTTTACATTTTTTAAGAATGCCTTTTCATGTTCCATAAGCCGCAGTTTTTCCACATACAAAATCCTCCTGTCCAGATCAGAGATTATTGATTGATAATACCCAACATCATGCAGCTGCCCCAGTATGACAGAATTGCTGGCATCTACAAATTTCTTGACTTCATCTTTCAACCCATCCATCACACCGTATTTATAGGTAACAAGCAGTATCTGCCTTACCGACCTGTTAATATTATTAATAGTAATATAAGACAGAATGCTTACAATAATCATGAAGCCAAGAATTGCTGCATATCCTATCGCCAATTTTACCCTTATGGTAACCTTCAACCTTTCTACCCCCTCAACTACGCTTATCGCATAAGAATCCCGCCCTGAATGACGGCGAGCATTCCGTTCATCGCAGCTCTATAAAACTTACCGAAAGTCCACCACTGTTTCCCTCGCTTTTTCAACGGTTATGGCATGAGCAGGGCTGGTCTTTCTTTTATACCACATCATCAAATTATATTCGCCGGGCGGCACATTATTAATCCGATATTTTCCTTCCCTATCCGGGATGGCAAAATACGGATTTTGGAGCACCAGGATATAGGCTTCCATATCAGGATGGATATTGCACAGGAGAGCAACTTCTCCAAGACGGTCAAAGGTAAATGACCTGACAACCCCTTTGGGATAGGTGCCAAGATTAAATTTATGCCCTGCCCATGACGGGGTAAAGATATTATTGAGAACATCGTCGCTGTTATGAAAATCCACTGTGGTTCCAAGCAGAATAGGCAGAACATACGGAACAAATGTCAGGTCAATCTGGTCCATAATAGGGTGTTGCTCAGGCGGTATAAATGTCCCTTCCGCATATTCAATATACACCACTATATTTTCTGCGTCATCTTCACCCTTCAGCTGCACAGTCCCTCTGACGGTCTCCGCATACGATGCAGCGCTGAGCATGAATAGTATTGCAAATGAAGCCCCAAATAACAGATGAGGATACAATCTTAACGGAAGAGCTGCCAAAGTGATTTTATAAAATCTATTGCGTAATCTCTTTATCATTTTTACCCAATCATTACAACCTTCCCAAAAGGATCCGGCGACTGATTTACCCCCACACCTTGTTGGGAATGCCCTGCGCTCTTGGCGCAGGGTTACTTCTTTTCTTCCTTGCCCCCACACCAAAATTTTTGGTGTGGGGGTCAAGGTGTGGGGGTTTACTACAGCATAATACCAAAATTTATAGGGCAAAAGCCAATTTTACAAGCCATATATCACTCTCTCCGCCGGTGGTATGCAGCGCGCCTTCAAGGGTAAGTTTTATATTCGCGCGCATAAGAGCCGCCAGACTGATAATCGCCTCATCTTTTTTTCCTTCATAATCTATATCGGCTGCGCCGTATCTGACAATACCTATAAGCCATGGATAGAAGGCAACATCTGCCTGTGAAAAATACGAAATAACCGAAGTCCCCTTAAAATCGCCTCGCGGGTTGTCGTGATATCCCTGAATAATTGCGCCGTAGAGATTGACACTTTCATAATTAAAATTATAGGCAAGGCCATATCGGTAAAAGTTGTCATCGCCGGTGGGGGTAGAAACCGCTACTTTGTTGCTGCCTGAATACCCTATGGCGCCGATATAGAAAGAGGTCTCTTTCCCCGTTTCGGGCAAAGTATCTTTAGCGGTAATGCCGGCGCCATCCAAACCTATACCGCCAAGTTTATACCCTATCCTGAGATAGGCATCTTTTGTTGTATTATTATCAGCAGAATTAGCCGAGGAGTCGATCTTTCCTGCGCCATTGCCGTTAACCACCCCTGCCGCATACTCCAGACGGCTCTGTATAATGCCGTTTATCTCTACGCCCCTCTGTGCCGAAAAACGAAAGTTATCTTTCCCGACCGTGAAGGTATTCATGAGATACGGCGTAGAGGTTAAGTTATTGTCTCCCCGGATGGGGACTGCTGCCGGTTCAAACTGACCGACAGTCACATTGAGAAGGCGGTCAGGGAGCCTGTCGCTTAAGAGGTTATTAAACTTAAGAAAAAGCTCTCCCACGCCCCCGAATTCAGCCCCGGCGTTGATGAACGAAAGACTGCCGAAGAAAGATATATCTTCGCCGAGGGTGCCGGCTGACAGGAGAGCGACGAAATTGGGGAAAATAAAATCATCCTTTACCTTGGAATCTGCATTATATCTGTAGAGAAAGTTTCCGGATAAGGAAAGGGGCGGCACGCTTGGAATCTCTCCAGGCCAGACCCCCTCAGGCCATGCCTCTTTCCACCCCGGGGCCCCGAGGCTTACAGGTTTTTCCTTAACATAGCCCGCATTTGAGCCTGGGATCTGATACCCATTTCTTCGAAAGGCATCGCCAAAGGCATTCAGCTTCGGAAAGGCAATGTGACAGGTCATGCAGCTTGTCTTGTATTTTCTCGCAAATACCGGTATAGCGTTTGCGTCTCTTTTCAAAACTGAAAAGATTAAAAAAATAACAGCGGTTGCAATGATGGGCTTGAAATACCGCATAGTCATGCTTTTTGTTATACCATAATACGGCATGCACTTTCTATCTCCATAGCTATCCCAAATCCTGAAATCGGATTTAGGGTTATTTCCTCATCCTTCGGCCTTAAGCCGGATCTCCTCCCTGAACACCTCGGCCTCAAATATATATATCTCAGCCCCATCCTTCCAGCCGTCGGTCGGAAGGCAGGCCTTCAGGCTGGCGTGTTCTAAAAACTGAGTTATATCCCAGCAATATTCTGTTGCCACCTGAGGGAGAAGCACGCCCCGGCAATAGCCTTTAACGATATATAACCCGTGTCTCCCAACCTCAATTTCAGAAATAGCCTTTATCTTCTTCATCGGCGAAAGGCAAGATATCTCAATAGAAATCTGAGAAAGTTCGGATGCAACAAGCGGCATAAATCTGGGATCTTGGGTAGCCGCCGAAACAGCCATATCTGCTACTGTTAAATAGAGAGGCTTGTCTGATGTGAATATGCCGATGCACCCCCTCAGCTCGCCTTTCTCTTTTATGCAAACAAATGCCCCTTGCCTTTCCATGAGCGCAGGAGTATGCGCTTCAAAGGCTGGAATCTTTTTTGAGCTGACATAGGATTCAATCGCCTCTCTTGCTATCTTTAAGAGGAGAGATTTATCTTCTTGAGAAAGAGGCATATTCACTACCTATCCTGCCGTATCAAAATACATCTCCGCAGAAATTACGATATTCACAATCAAGACATTTGGCCTGCAATTTTACAGGCGGAGGAATCTGCTGGCAGTGTATCATGTTTCGGATATTGTCTAACATATTTTTGGTTTCTTCTTTGAGTTCACCGGTTAAATCAAAAACCACAGCATCCTCTTTTGGAATCAAATATACAAAACCCTTATCAACATTGCGATTATATACATCTTCCAAAATTATAGCATAACCCAAAAGCTGATAAAGATGGTTTTTATGCGGCTGCGAGGCAGTATATTTAAAATCCACAGGATAGTAAGCAGCATCCGTTTTTATGAGCAAATCCACCTTGCCGGACAAACCATATGCCTCAGAATATAATTGCTTATGAAATTCTCTCGTGCCGCTGGACAAGCCATATTCCTTAAGTTTCCTTCTGTTTTCCAATCTGTTTATCTTATCCTCTGCTATCTTTCCATATTCCATCTTAAAGGTTGCCTTTTTCTCAACAGGCATAACATAGTTATAGAACACAACCCTTTGACAATAGACAAACTGTTTGAGGTCGCTAACCCTGAGATGAATCATCTCTATTTTCCTGTATGAGTTCCCTTTTGGCATTGATGTCTTTTTCACAAACAGGGAGCATAAGGAGTTTTCCGGCTTTATCACTTATTATAAAAGAAAGTTTTAAAAAAAGTTCTTCACGTTTATTTTTGCCCAACATGCCTGAAAATCCGCTGAATTGAATCCTTTGAAACCCATAGTCTTTGCAGGTCTCTGCCACCTTATTGCGGATGCCGTCGTCTTCTATGTCATAGAAAATATAAACAGTATGCTCTTCCATATCACCACTTAAACCTGAATGCCTTATACTTTCTTCTGCCGCTTAAAAAAGCCGATAGATTTCTTGCCTGCATCTGGATAATAGACCTGATTCTATATTTCTTTCCTTCAAATGTCTCCTGACTTTCCAGCCTCTCTATAATTTTGCTTCCTATCGCCTTTCTTGTTTCCTCTTCAATCAATCCATTTTTCATGTCAATGGATTCACCGAGATTGATATGGGCAATTACAACCTTATCAACAACAGGCTGGCGGAATTCCTCAATCAGGTCCAGAACAAGAGACGGCTTGCCGGGCCTGTCCACATGCAGAAATCCCGCAAACGGCTCAAGACCTGCATTTATAATTGCTCCCCAGACATGCGAATAGAGAATGCCATAACCATAATTTAAGAGAGAGTTTACCTTATCAACAGCCCCTCTTGTCTCACGGCCAAAAAACTCAACCTTTCCTGCAATAATCTCTCTGACCGCATCCCAGTATAATCTGCCTGAAACACCCTCTATTGCCATCAAACCACCTCTTGCATCTTCAATATTTTGCCCCTCCATATTATCTACCTGTTCGCTCATCTTTTTAATATCATCGGCTATCTTTTCAAGCCTGTTAAATCTGTCAATATCTACGGTCTTAATATACTTGCCAAAATATCTTATAAGCCTTTCCTGATTTACAATCTTTCCTTCTACAACCGCCCTTGAGAATTCAAGCCCCCTTTCATCAGTAAACGCCATAATCTGCTCTCTTCTGGATACAACCGTTGCGGAGAGCATGGGCGAGGAAAGCATTGCATACGGTTTGCCGCTATTTGTCAAAAAATTCAGCCTTATCCCCCTTTGGCATAACTCTTCAACAAGGTCAGAGGATAATGACATCCCACGAGATGCGACAATAACCTCATTCAGTCTGAAAAAAGGAAATTCATAAATGACCTTGCTGCTCTTTTTTACAATAAGGCGCTCGCTTTTCTTGCTCAGGAAAATACCGAAACCTGATAAAACTATTTGTGAGGAATCTCCGCTCTGCACAAGCGAAATCCCATCGTCAACAAATATTTCATCATCAATATTTTTGTCAATCAATTGTGGGACTGGCTCTGCTTCTCATGTAAAGAGATTGAACTGTGCAGGCGGAAGTTTTTCTGCTGGTTGGTATTCCGGATGAATGCGGAGGATTTTTGATGTTTCATTATCCATATAGCCTCCTCCAAAATATTTTCTTGATTTTCTCAGTTATGTGATGTAACTATAAAGCAGTATACGCCATATTGCAAGCCTTACCATTACAA
>JACQEJ010000001.1 GCA_016200645.1 Deltaproteobacteria bacterium
ATAAACCGCCTGAAGGAACTCCTGAAGAAAGAAGATACAGCGCCAATCCGTTAGATTCTACCCGCCACTTAGAGACATATCAGGGGATAAAACCTTATTCTGAAGTCGCAGAAACAATCGCTGTTTCTGTTGCAAAGACAATTCAAGAAATTATTGCCGGCCTGCCGGAAAAAATCAAAATCACACCCGAATGGATTTGCAGCCTCCACAAAAATATTGCAGGCTCGCTCTTTGATTGGGCAGGCAGATTCAGGGATGTGAATGTTCAGGCAGGACAGCATTTTCCTCCGCCATTCTATGAAGTTCCTGTGGCTATGCGCCTCTATTGCGATGACCTTGCAGCAAGGCTTTCCCATGCGGAAAAGACTAACGATGTAAAAGAAACAGCAGAGCTTCTTGCATGGGCAGACTGGCGTTTCCAGTGGATACATCCATTTAGAGATTTCAACGGTCGCGCAGGCAGAGTCTTATTGACGGCTATCCTTTTCAAATTAAGACTTCCGCCTGTTGCAACAACATCAACAGAACCGAAAGAAAAGGAAGCGTATCTCAAAGCCCTGCATTCGGCGGATAAAGGGGATTTGTCGGAACTTATTCGGATTTGGGTCGAGCGTCTGTTAAACTCTACACGGAAAAAAGAGGAATGATAAAGATGCAAGAACTGCTTTCATTTGTTGGTTTACAATTAAAACAAAATCAGTCTGATGTCATCCACGACATCCTCGCCTTTCTCGCCGGACAGATGATTGAAATGAACAAGGCAAAAAATGAGGAAACAAAAGGCTTCCTCAAATGGTTTGAAAGGGAAATCGGCGCAGAGATTGAAAACCTAACAAATAAAACAGCAATCAAGGAATACCACGAACACAGCTTTGAGCATCTCCTTGATGTCCTCAAAAAGAACAAAAACAAAATCTCAATTGACCCATCAGACCGCAAAAAGCAGGAACTTCTTGAAAAGGATTTTACAAAAAGCATGGAAACCCTTCATCCCTTGAAAGAAAAAATTGAAACCACTGATAAACTGATTGATGAGATTGTTTACAAGCTATATGGATTGACTGAGGAGGAGATTGGGGTTGTGGAAGGTGATAATAGCAAAGATTGAAATGCCGTTTTTTAAACTGTGGCAGGTGCGATGCTTGAAGGTAGCTAACTGATATGAGGACAGAATATACATATTCAATAGATGTATGTAAATGGGAAAAGGTATTCAGTCAATTTAGGCAGATTGAGAGCGTAAGAGTTGACTCCGCCAAGGAGCTATTGTATGTGACCGTAAAGGATCGGCAAGATAGTTTACGGATTACACGCGAGGAACTTGACGACATCCTCTATAAGTTTAATGGCAATCCAAAAGAAGTCGTCACTTCTTATCTAAAAAAGAACGGCGTAATTGTTTACTACCAAAACACGCTCGTTGCTTACTTTGACATCATAGGCTATTCATCTTTCATTGAAAAAGAACCTATTGAGGAAGCCATCCGCAAAACAAGTACTCTTTTCAACGAGACCGAGAACAGTGCGAGGACTGATATTCATGCTGTGAAACTTGACCATTGGATTCTTTCGGACACAATAATTATTGTCGTAGATACAAACAGGCATTCGCTATTTTCAGGCTCTTTGGAAGTATTTCTTGCGACTTGTTCAATGATTATGAACGACGGAATGAGAAACAGATTTCCTCTAAGAGGAGCAGTTGGGGGTGGCGACTTCTATAAGGATGGGGAGGTAATGGTGATTTCCGCATTGGTAGATGCTGCCAGTTACGAGAAAAAGCAGGAATGGCTTGGGGCGGTCTTGACTCCGAAGGCTCTTAAACTTGTAGATAAGGAACTCAAAGGAGAAACGCGAATTGTTTTTTCTTCGGAGAAGTTTAATTCCTTTGTCCGATATGGTGAAATCCCTTGGAAAAATGGAGAATCAAACAAAGCATATTACATAAAGCCGTTTGGGATGGCAGAAGCAGATTGGGCTCATAAATACTTGCCTGATTATTTTGATAAAGCGAAGAAGAAAGAGATGATCAATAATAGCAATCGCCTTTACGCTCAAGAGTGACGACTTTATGAAATTTCAGCATTAAACGTCAGCCTTTTTATTGTATTGTAAATTTACCTATGCTATAAAACTTTTCTATGGAAAAATACAATAAAGCGTTTGAGCAGTATCTTTCCGTAGAGAAAAATGCCTCGCCGCATACAAGAGAAAATTATTTGCGGGACATAACGCAACTGGAGAATTTTTTAAAATGGAGCGGGCTTTGTCTTGACGGCGAAAAGGTGGATGCCGGAAAGATAGATGAAAATTCCGTCAGGTTGTTTCTGGGGCATTTGTATAAGACTCATAAAAAAATCTCCATTGCGAGAAAGCTGGCTTCCCTCAAAGCATTTTTCAGATTCCTGGTTAAAAAAGAATTTTTGCAGAAAAATCCGTGCGAGCTTCTTTCCAGTCCCAAGATAGAAAAATATCTGCCCACGGTTTTGACGGTGGATGAGGCAAAGATGCTTGTTGAAACAAATAAGTGTCAAGGGTCAATGGTCAAGGGTCAAAAGTTACAAAAAAGAGACAGGGCGATTCTTGAAGTTTTGTATTCAGCAGGCATACGGGTCGGGGAACTTGTAGGGCTGAATATGAAAGATGTTGACCTCGATCATGGGACAATCAAGGTTTTGGGTAAAGGAAATAAAGAGCGGATTGCCATGCTTGGGAGCAAGGCGCAGGAGGCATTGAGGGCGTATCTGGAAGAGAGAAATAAATTAGCTCATGGCTCATGGCTGATAGCTCATAGCAACATCTATGAGCCAAGAGCTAAGAGCTATGAGCTAAACGAGCCTGTTTTTCTTGGTGCAAAGGGAGATAGGATTTATCCCAGGGCAGTTCAGAGGCTGGTGAGAGATACTGCCGGCAAGAGCGGTATCTCAAAACATCCCACGCCGCATTCATTGCGGCATACATTTGCAACACATCTTTTGGATGCCGGGGTGGATTTGAGGACAATACAGGAGATGCTGGGACATGCCAGTCTTTCCACTACGCAGAAATATACGAAAGTAAGTGTTCAGAGGCTTTTGGAAGTTTATGACAAGGCGCATCCGAGGGCAAAGAAACAGTAGGCAGTAAGGAGCAGGGTGTATGCAGGAAAGAGACCTTAACATCGTAAGAAGATTTAAAGAGCTTGTGTCCCGGCGGGTTGAACTTCATGAAATAAGAGTGTTTGGTTCGCGGGCAAGGGGAGGCGCTTCCGAAGAATCAGATATTGATGTGCTGGTTGTTGTGGAGCATCTTGACCATGAGGCGGAAAAATATATAAGCGATTGTGCGTGGGAGGCGGGTTTCCCTGAAGATGTCATCGTCATGCCGGTTGTCATCAGTCTTGATACTCTGAAAAACAGTCCGATTCGCGAGTCGGTCTTTATCAGGAATGTCTACCGTGAGGGGATTGCGGCATGAAAGCCGAAGTGCTTGTGCTGATACAGTATAGACTCAAAGAAGCCGATGATTCCATAGCAGAGGCAAAGGTGCTTCTGAAAGAAAAAATGAGTTTGCGCGCAGTTATGAACAGACTCTATTATGCCATGTTCTATGCTGTGTTGGCGCTTCTGCAAGAAAAAGGCTTGGGGACATCAAAACATATCGGCGCAATTTCACTCTTTGACAGGGAGTTTATTAAGGGTGGGGTATTTGATAAAGAAATGTCCAAGACATTGCATCGGGCATTTGAGCTTCGTCAGAAGGGCGATTATATGGAAGAAGTCGAGGCAACCCAAAAAGATATAGATGAGATATTTCCGAAGACGATAGATTTTGTGGAGAAGGTTAAAAAACAGCTCATGGCTCATGGTTCATAGTTCTTACTATCAGCTATGAGCTATGAACTTACCGGAGGTAAAATGTTTCACGGAACAACAATACTCGCGGTTCGTAAAGACGGCAAGGTTGCCATTGCCGGAGACGGTCAGGTTACGCTCGGCAATACGGTGATGAAGAAGGGCGCTGTCAAGGTGCGGCGTATGGGCGACGGCAAGGTGTTGGCCGGTTTTGCAGGCTCTACCGCGGATGCCTTTACCCTGTTTGAGAAATTTGAATCCAAGTTGGAAAAATACCGCGGCAATCTCCAGAGGGCTGCTGTTGAACTGGCAAAGGATTGGCGCACGGATAAGATACTCCGCAGATTGGAGGCGCTTCTCCTTGTTGTTGATAAGGAATGCTCGTTGGTGCTGTCCGGCAGCGGCGATGTGATAGAGCCGGAAGGCGGCGCAGCGGCAATCGGCTCAGGCGGGCCGTTTGCGCTTGCAGCGGCAAGGGCGCTGCTTCAACATTCAAATCTTGACGCAAAAACGATTGCCACAGAGGCAATGAAGATTGCGGCAGAAATCTGCATATATACGAATGAAAATATAACGGTAGAGGAATTGTAAAACATGAAAACACTTACACCAAAAGAAATCGTGGCAGAGCTTGACAAATACATCATCGGCCAGAAAGAGGCGAAGAGGGCGGTGGCTATTGCGCTTCGTAATCGCTGGCGCAGGCAGCAGGTGCCGCCTGAGCTGAGGGATGAGATTGCGCCAAAAAATATTATTATGATCGGGCCGACCGGCGTGGGCAAGACTGAAATATCCAGAAGGCTTGCCAAACTTTCACAGGCGCCGTTTATAAAGGTTGAGGCAAGCAAGTTTACCGAGGTGGGCTATGTGGGCCGGGATGTGGAAAGCATCATCCGGGATTTGACAGACCTTGCCGTGAAGATGGCAAAAGACGAGGAGAAGACAAAGGTTCAGGAAAAGGCCGCGGAGATGGCAGAGGAGCGGCTTCTGGATCTGCTTTTGCCGCCGGTAACTTCTCTGGCCGGACAGCAGCATGACCCGCAGAAGATAGCGCAGGAAAGGGAGCTGCAAAAAGGGACGCGGGAAAAGCTGCGCTCTCTTTTGAAAGAAGGCAAGCTGGACGACCGGTTGGTTGAGATTGAGACGACCGAGCAGAAGATGCCGATGATCGAGATATTTTCCGCAGGCGGCATGGAAGAGATGGATATGAACATCAAGGATATGTTCGCCAATATGTTTCCGAAAAAGACCAAACGCCGGAGCGTGAAGATTCCCGAGGCGCAGAAGATTTTGAATCAGGAAGAGGCGCAGCGGCTGATTGATATGGACAAGGTGGTGAAGCAGGCAATCGAGCGGGTCGAGCAGTCCGGCATCGTGTTTATTGACGAGATTGACAAGATTGCGGGAAAGGAATCGGGTCACGGCCCGGATGTGTCGCGGGAAGGTGTGCAGCGGGATTTACTGCCCATCGTAGAAGGCTCGACCGTGAACACAAAATACGGCATGGTGAAGACAGACCACGTTTTGTTCATTGCATCCGGCGCATTCCATGTTGCGAAGCCGTCGGATTTGATACCGGAGTTTCAGGGGAGATTTCCTATCCGCGTGGAACTGAAATCTCTGGGCAAGGAGGATTTTATAAGGATTTTGCAGGAGCCGGAAAACGCCCTCACAAAACAATACACCGCGCTTATGGACACGGAGGGAATAAAGCTGAACTTCACGGATGACGCGATTGCAGAGATTTCTGAAATGGCGACTATCGTAAACGACAGGATGGAGAATATCGGGGCGCGGCGTCTGCATACTATCATGGAAAGGATTTTGGACAACATCTCCTTTGATGCGCCGGACATAGTTGCAGCAGAAAAGAAAAAAGAGATTGCAATTGATGCGAAGTATGTGAAGCAAAGACTTTCCGATATTATCAAGGATGAAGATTTGAGCAAGTATATACTGTAAACAGGCAATAGGCGCGAGGCAATGGGTAAGAAACCTATAGCCTATGGCCTCTTGCCCATAGCCTGTATTTATTATGCAAAAATATATCCAAAAAATAGAAACGCTTCTTGAGGCATTGCCGTATATCCGGCAGTTCTACGGCAAGACCATCGTTGTAAAATACGGCGGTCATGCCATGACTGAGGATAGACTCAAGCAGAGCTTTGCGCGGGATATAATCCTGATGAAGTATGTTGGCCTCAATCCTGTAATCGTTCACGGCGGGGGGCCGCAGATCGGCGAACTTTTAAAAAAAATCGGCAAGGAGTCCCGCTTTGTAAATGGCATACGGGTTACGGATGAGGAGACGATGGATGTGGTGGAGATGGTGCTGGTCGGCAAGGTGAATCAAGAGATCGTTGCGCTCATCAATCATCACGGCGGAAAGGCCGTGGGACTCAGCGGCAAGGACGGCGGACTCATCAAGGCGAAGAAGCTCAAGACAAAAGGTGAAGACATGGGCATGGTGGGCGAGGTGGAATCCGTCAATCCCCATGTCATAGAGACCCTTGACCAGAGCAAGTTTATACCGGTCATAGCGCCCGTGGGCGTGGGCGACGACGGCAAGACCTATAACATCAATGCGGACACGGTTGCCGGAGAGATAGCGGCGGCGTTGAAGGCGGAAAAATTGATACTCCTCACTGATGTGCAAGGCGTTCTGGATAAAAACAAGAAACTCATTTCAGCGATTAATGTGCAGGAGGCAAAAAATCTCATTAAGAAAGAGGTTGCAACCGGCGGAATGATCCCGAAACTGGAATGCTGCCTTGACGCCTTAAAAGGCGGCGTATCCAAGGCGCATATCATTGACGGCCGGGTTGAACACGCAGTCTTGCTGGAAGTTTTCACAGACGCTGGGGTGGGGACGGAGATTTATAAAGACAGGGGTTAGGGGCTGGGGGCTAGGGATTAGTGATGGTTTTTACAAGTCCCCAGCCTCCAGTCCCAAGCCCCTATATTTAAAAATATGTTTGCCATAGCTGAACAAAACCTAACCATACGAGAAGCCTTTTTATGGGCAGAGGATTATCTTGCGCAACACGATGTCCCCGATGTGAAGATAGAGGCGGAGTATCTTTTGGCTCATGCGCTTGGCTGCAAAAGGGCGGAACTTTATTTAAACCCCCACACCAAAATCTTTGGTGTGGGGGTAAATCACACAAGCCGTCTTTCTGATAGTAACTTGCAAATATTCCTGGATTTTGTTGAGAGAAGGATAAAAAGAGAACCGTCCCAATATATCATCGGCGAGCAGGAATTTTGGGGGCTTGCGTTCAGGGTTACGCCGGATGTTTTGATACCGAGACCGGAGACGGAACTGTTGGTGGAAAAAACAATTAAGACCGTAAGTAGCAAGTCGGAAGTGGTAAGTGGCAATAATAACATACAACTTACAACTCACGACTCACGATTTACGATTCTTGATCTTTGCACCGGAAGCGGCTGTATCGCAATCTCTCTTGCGAAGGAGATTGCCGATTGCAGGATATATGCTGCCGATATATCGGAAAAGGCTCTGGCTGTGGCAAGGGAAAATGCGGAGCGGCACGGCGTTGCGGATAAAATACATTTTCTCTGCGGCAATCTGTTTGAGCCATTGCTTGCCCCCGAAAGTTTTAATCGGGGGAAGGGGATGGATGTTTCGTTTGACCTTGTCGTTTCCAATCCGCCGTATATTTCAAAAAAGATGATGGCTGGTCTTGAGCCGGAGGTAAAAGATTATGAGCCGCGCGCTGCCCTCTACGGCGGCGAAGACGGGCTTGATTTTTACCGCAGGATTATATCTGAGTCGCCTGCATATCTGTCTGCCGGAGGTTATCTAATTCTTGAGATAGGCTACGGCCAGGCAGAAAAAATAAAAAGACTGATAGAACTGAGCGATACATTTGAAGATATAAATATTATAAAAGATTTTTCAGGAATAGATAGGGTAATTAAGGCGAAGAGAAAAGGATAGAACCCAATTCCTCCTTAAACATTTTTTGGGAAAACCGAGAGTATCTCACACATTAAACTGTAAAACTGTAAACTGTAAACTGTTTAACTTTAAACTGTCTTCTGTTTAACTTTAAACTTTAAACTTTTCACTTTTAACTGTGTCTATTGTGGCAATAGTTTATCCCACCCCTCTTTATATTCTTTGTTATTTAAAGACAAATAAGTAATACCCTGTCGCGTTCTCCAAGTCGTTATAAGTTTTTTCATTTGCCTTATTTTTTATTTTGAGGTATCTTGTCTCACACTCTATTATGCCGGGGTTTTCAGAGCAAAAGCATAGACTTATTGTATGAAGGAGGTTAAACAAAAAATGATAAGAAATGACAAATGGATTCGGAGGATGTCCGTGGAGCATAATCCGCGGATGATCGAGCCGTTTGAGGAAAAGCAGGTGCGCAAGGGGTGCATATCCTACGGCGTTTCGTCCTACGGGTATGATATCCGCATATCCGATGAGTTCAAGATATTCACGAATGTGAATAACGCCATTGTTGACCCCAAGGAGTTTAACAGCAAGTCGTTTGTGGATTTTAAAGGGGATGTGTGCATTATCCCGCCCAATTCTTTTGCGCTGGGAAGGAGCGTGGAATATTTCCGAATCCCGCGCAATGTCATGACCATCTGCGTTGGCAAATCCACTTATGCAAGGTGCGGCATCATAACCAATGTGACGCCGTTCGAGCCGGAATGGGAAGGTTTTGTCACCCTTGAAATTTCCAACACCACACCGCTCCCCGCCAAGATATACGCCAATGAAGGCATTGCCCAGGTTTTGTTCTTTGAAAGCACAGAATGCCCTGAAGTGTCTTATAAAGATAAAAAAGGCAAGTATCAATCTCAGGTGGGAATAACTTTGCCGAAAATTTAATGAAACAGCCTACAAGTCTATAAGTTGTTAGTCTACAAGTTTTAAAACTTATAGACTTGTAGGCTCATAGGCTTTTAGACTGTATTATGGCCAACTCCCAAAACAAAAAAAAAGGACTCAAAGAAGAAGTCATCGGCATTGCCCTGGTATTTGTTTCGCTCTTTCTTATCATCAGCCTTCTCTCTTACTCTGAGGCAAACATCTCATCCAACTGGGGCGGCATTGTCGGAGGATATATTGCATGGCTTTTATTTAAAGTCGTCGGCTATTCAGCCTATCTGTTTCCTATCCTTATGGTAATCCTCGCGCTGGAGTTTTTGATCCGCCGGGAGTTTGATTTCAGGCCGCTCATTCCCTTAAGCCTCTTTTTTCTCCTTTTATCATTTTCAGGGCTTTTGAGCAGCCTTGCGGGAAGCGATCTCCTGAGCGGCGGTGTTGTCGGAAAATATATCTGCCTTTTTCTGTGGGATTATTTGAACTGGACAGGAACGCTCATTTTTCTCTTGGCGCTGTTCATCACCTCCGGCATTTTCGCCACAGGCATATCGTTTGTGGATATTATCGGCAAGGCTTACAGCGCATACAGTCAGAAGTCGGAAGATGAAGAAACAGAAGAGGAACCATTAGAAGAGTCAGAAGTCAGAAGTCAGAAGTCAGAAGTAAAAAAACAAGAGCGTCCAGCCATCATCGTTCCGCCTGCGCAGAAAAAGCAGCCCAAGACCAAAGAGCCTGTGCAGGAGCATTTTGAGTTTTTAAAGACAAGCGGAGACTTTCAGCTTCCGCCTCTATCTTTTTTAGACAGCCCGCCTGAAAAGACGCAGGTTTTGGATGAGGAGGCGCTCCGCACCAATTCCAAAATCCTTGAGAAAAAGCTCAAGGACTACGGCGTGGACGGACAGGTCATCGCGGTAACGCCGGGGCCGGTGGTCAATATGTATGAGTTCGAGCCTGCGCCGGGCGTGAAGGTGGCAAGCATCGTGAATCTCTCGGATGACCTTGCGCTGGCGCTTCGCGCTGCATCCATCCGCATTATCGCGCCGATCCCTGGCAAGGCGGTGGTGGGTATTGAGGTGCCGAATGCGGCAAAGCAGAAGATTTATCTCCGGGAAATTTTAGAGAGTCAGGCATACGCAAAGAGCCATTCCAAGCTCACCTTTGCTCTGGGCAAGGATATATCCGGCAACCCGTTCGCCGCAGACCTCGCCCGGATGCCGCATCTCCTTATGGCAGGCGCAACTGGCGCTGGCAAAAGCGTGACGGTCAACGACATCATCATCAGCATCCTCTACAAGGCAACGCCAAATGATGTGCGGTTTTTGATGATTGACCCAAAGATGCTGGAGCTCTCCGCGTATGAAGGGATTCCGTATCTTCTCACCCCTGTTGTTACAGACACCAAAAGAGCAGCCGCTGTATTGCGGGGCATGGTGAATGAGATGGGCGAAAGGTATAAGCTCATGGCTGAGAAAGGCACAAAGAGCATTGACAAATACAATCAACTGTTTGACGAGGAAGGCTCAAAAGACGAGGAGAAAGAAATTCACCGCAGGCTGCCGTATATCGTGGTAGTGATAGACGAGCTTGCGGATTTGATGATGGCGGCTGGCAAGGATGTGGAAGAATCTTTGGTAAGGCTTTCCCAGATGGCGCGCGCAGCAGGCATACACCTTTTGGTTGCAACGCAGCGTCCGTCAGTTGATGTAATCACCGGGCTTATCAAGGCTAACCTTCCCGCGCGTCTATCGCTTCAGGTCGCGTCGCGCACGGATTCGCGCACGATCCTTGACACCGGCGGCGCAGAGACGCTCCTTGGCGAAGGGGACATGCTCTTTTTGCCGCCTGGCTCATCGCGGGTCAAAAGGATCCACGGCGCATACATTTCAGAGGTAGAAATAAAGCGGGTTACGGACTTTTTGAAGAAGCAGGGGAAACCCGCATATGACAAGGCTATTGCAGAGGCAAAGGTTGAAGAAAAAGGAGGTATAGATGATGACCTTGGCGAAGAATTCAATAAGCGGTATGACGAGGCGGTTGCAATAGTTATCCAGCTCCAGCAGGCGTCAACATCCTACATCCAGAGAAGGCTGCGGATCGGCTACAACACCGCTGCGCGGATAATGGAGAAGATGGAGGCCGAAGGCGTTGTCGGCCCGGCTCAAGGGAGCAGACCGAGAGAGGTGCTGGTCAAGAAAGAGGGAGGGGTGAGTGAATAATACACAAAAACAAGGCTATGGGCTATGGACTATGGGCTGCAGGTTGTTCATATCGTGCCTATTGCCTATTGCCTATTGCCTATTGCCTGTTATTGCTTACACCTCCGATCTCGACTCTGTCATCACAAAACTTCAAAAAAACTACGATGGCATTCAGGATATTCAGGCAAACTTTACACAGTTTACAACCTCCGCGTCCATCAAGCAGACACAGAAGGCCGAAGGGGTTGTCTATTTTAAAAAACCGGGCATGATGAAGTGGGAATATAAATCTCCGGGCAAGGATATTATCGTAAGCGACGGCATGACAATATGGGTTTACCAGCAGGACATTGGCCAGGTCATGGTCGGCAATGCCATTGACAACGGGAGCTCCATATCAAATAATTTTCTCGCAGGCATGGGAAATCTGAAGAAGGATTTTGATGTGGCATTGGGGGAAGGGGACTCAGCAACATATCTCTTGAAGCTGAATCCCAAAATTCCGCAGCCCAATATCCGGGACATCGCCATCGCCGTTGACAAAAAGACATTTCTGGTTGTAAAGACCATCGTCCATGACCAGTTGGGCAATGAGACAAAGGTTATCTTCGAAAACATGAAAAGCAACCAATCCCTTTCCGCGAATCTGTTTAAATTCAAAATTCCCCAAGGGGTGAAGGTAATAAAACCGGGGACTGGGGATTAAGGGCTGGGGGGCTTGTTCTTAATTTTTTACTAACCCCTAGCCTCCAGTCCCCAGTCCCTGTATTTATAAAGGAGGAACACAATGCCGTCATTTGACATCGTTTCAAAGGTTGACCCGCAAGAGGTTGACAACGCAGTAAATCAGGCCATAAAGGAGATAAGCCAGCGCTTTGACTTTAAGGGGAGTAAAAGCGAGATAAAATGGGAAAAGAAGGAGGAGATAACTGTCATTGGCGACAGCGACAACAGGCTGAAGACCGTAATAGACCTGTTGCAGGGCAAATTTGTAAAAAGAGGGATTTCGCTGAAATCGCTGGAATATGGAAAAATTGAAGACGCCTCCGGCGGGCTTAAAAGACAGGTTATAAAAATCCTTCAGGGCATCCAGAAGGAAAAGGCAAAAGAAATTGCAGAGGTGATTAAAAAATCCGGGCTTAAGGTTCAGGCTCAGATAATGGATGACCAGGTAAGGGTAACCGGCAAAAAGATAGACGACCTTCAGGAAGTAATCCAAATTCTTAAGACAAAGGATTTGGGGGTGAGTTTGCAGTGCGTGAATATGAGGGATTAACAGCAAGTGAGGCAATAAATGAAATTCACTTATGATTTTGCCGAAGTTAATGGCAAAGTCCCAATGATTGAGTTTTTGGATAGCTTATCCGCTAAGGAACGTGCTAAAATATTTGCATACATTGATAAGTTAGTAGAATTGAAGAACAGCAGAATGCAGCCCAAAGAAAATTTGTCCAAGCATTTGGAAGATGGAATATTTGAACTGCGGGTAAGCTTTGAGAATAGGATTTCGAGAAGCTTCTACTTTTATGAGGCAGAAAAGCAAATTATATTTACACATG
>JACQEJ010000002.1 GCA_016200645.1 Deltaproteobacteria bacterium
CTTATCGCTATGCTGGCTTTTCTGGGGCCTTTCCGTGTCCTCGCATTTGTATGAGTCCTCTGACCTCTGACAGGCAGCCCTCTTCTATGCCTGAGTCCTCTATAGGAACCGATGTCCATAAGCCTTTTTATATTCATGGCAACCTCTTTTCTGAGGTCGCCTTCCGCCTTATAATCCCTATCCAGTATCTTTCTTATCTGGGCAATTTGCGCCTCGGTAAGATTCTGTGTCCTTATATTAGGGTCAACCCCTGCATCCTCAAGAATCTTCTTTGAGTTTGCCCTGCCTATCCCATAGAGATAGGTGAGCGCTATTTCTATCCTCTTATTCTTTGGTAGATCTACCCCTGCTATCCTTGCCAATGTTGCCTCCCTTATTAGTTGATGGCTGATAGCTCATAGCTGATAGTCTGACTATGAACTATGAGCTATAAACCATGAGCTATCCCTGTCTCTGCTTGTGCTTCGGGTTATCACAAACAACTCGAACAACCCTCTTGCGTCTTACAACCTTGCACTTATCACATATTTTTTTAATAGAACTTCTAACCTTCATCCCGATAGACCTCCTCTTAACTACGGGCTATAGGCGATGTGTTAGAGGCTATGGGTTTTACTCTTACCTATAGCCTATTGCCTATCACCTGCTTTTGTTACTTTACCCTGTATATTATCCTGCCCCTGGTCAGGTCATATGGCGAAAGCTCCACAGTAACCTTGTCACCCGGCAATATTTTTATAAAATGCATCCTCATCTTGCCGGAAACATGCGCCAATACCACATGTTTATTTTCCAGCTCTACCCTGAACATAGCATTTGGCAGAGTTTCAATTACTGTACCCTCTACCTGTATCGCCTCTTCTTTTACCATATCTTGTCGCTTCGCTTCATTGAAAAATTAAAATTGCAAAATTTAAATTGCAAATTGTTTTTCTTACATTTTAAAATTCCAATTTTCAATCTTTCTTTTACCCCCACACCTTGTTGGGAATGCCCTGCGCTCTTGGCACAGGGTTACTTCTTTTCTTCCTTGCCCCCACACCAAAATCTTTGGTGTGGGGGTCAAGGTGTGGGGGTTTACAATTGCCGAAGGCCTATAGTTTGCTTAAAATATACGGACCTTTTTCAGTTATTGCCACCGTATGTTCAAAATGCGCTGAAAGACTGCCATCCTTTGTCACTGCTGTCCAGCCGTCGTCCAGAATAACCACTTCGCTTCCGCCTGCATTTATCATGGGCTCTATTGCAAGAACCATTCCCTGCTTCAACCTTACCCCTTTCCCGGGTGTTCCAAAATTTGGAACCTGGGGGGCTTCATGTAATTTCCTGCCTATCCCATGCCCCACAAATGCCCTTACCGCTGAAAAACCGTTCTCTTCCACATAACTCTGAACTGCGTAAGATATGTCATAAAGTCTGTTGCCAATCATGGCCTTTTCTATAGCATGTCGGAGTGAGTCCTCAGCAACCTCTATCAACTTCTGAGCGTCGTCCGATATCTGACCGATAGGCATGGTAATAGCAGCGTCGCCATAATAACCATCGCACTCAATTCCAACATCAACACTCAGGATATCGCCTTCTTTTAAAACTCTTTTGGAAGGCATGCCGTGAACAACTTCTTCATTCACGGAAGTACATAAGCAGTATGGATACCCTCGGTATCCTTTAAAGGCCGGCCTGACCCTTCTTTTCTTGAGCTCTTCCTCACACAGCTTCTCAAGTTCTATAGTTGCAATCCCTGGTCCTGTAGCTTCCTTTATCAGAGCGAGGACTTCAGCAACGATCAGGTTGCCTTTCCTCATCTTTTCTATTTCATCAGGAGACTTAAGGACAATGGTTTCACTTTCCTTTAACAGCATTCACTATCTTTTCTGTTATCTCTTGAAATCCTCCTATACCGTCTATGGTCACAAGAGATCCTTTTTTTTTATAAAAATCTACAAGGGGCGCGGTCTGCTCCTCATAAACCTTGAGCCTGGCTTCAATGGTATCTTCCTTATCATCATCCCTCTGATAAAGCTCGCCTTTGCACTTATCGCATTTCTTATCATCCACCGGCGGGTTAAAGATTATGTGATAACCCTCTCCGCAATTCCTGCAAACCCGTCTGCCGCTGAGCCTCTTTACAATCTCCTTGTGCGCCACCTCAAGATTTATAACACGGTCTATCTTTTTCCCCAATGCACCCAGCATGGCTCCAACGGCCTCTGCCTGCATAATGGTTCTGGGAAAACCGTCAAGTATAAAACCGCTTTCGCAATCATCCTTTTTAAGCCGCTCTGCGACTATTTCCACTACAAGGTTATCAGGCACCAATGCCCCTCTGTCCATATACGACTTAGCTTTCACGCCAAGCCCTGTCTTATCTCTTACCGCAGCCCTTAAAATATCACCGGTAGATACCTGCGGAATGCCGTACCGGATTGCAAGGCTTTTGGCCTGACTCCCCTTGCCGGCGCCAGGCGGCCCTAACAGTATCAGGTTCATAACCTATTCCGCACTCCGCGCTCCGCATTCCGCATTCAACTACCCCCGCCTCCCTTTCAGCCTGCCTGATTTCAAAAGACCTTCGTAAGATCTGGCCAAAACATGTGATTCTATCTGCTGTGCGGTATCCAGAGCAACGCCCACAACTATCAAAAGCGATGTGCCGCCAAAATAGAACGGAACGCCCCACCATCCTATCAAAAACGAAGGCATAACGCATACCAGAGAAAGATAAATGGCCCCCCATAGTGTCAGCCTCGTGAGAATCCTGTCTATATATTCTGCCGTATTTGGCCCTGGCCTTATACCTGGAACAAATCCGCCATATTTCTTCAGATTATCCGCAACATCATTCGGGTTAAACTGTATCGCAGTATAGAAGTATGCAAAAAATATTATCAAGGCTGCGTAGAGGATATTGTAAATAACCCCTGTAGGATTAAGGCTGGTTGAAATGCTTTTCAGCAACGGTATATTTATAAATTGAACGGCAGTGGCCGGGAAAATAATGAGAGAAGAGGCGAATATGGGCGGTATAACCCCCGCTGAATTTATTTTCAATGGAAGATGAGTACTCTGCCCGCCATACATCTTTCTCCCCACCATCCTCTTTGGATATTGTATCTGAATTCTTCTCTGGCCTAACTCCACAAATATAATGAAGGCAATAATGCCGATCATCAGAGCAATTAAGAGAAGGACAAAAAGGAAATTCATTTCGCCTGTCTTCACAAGACCAAAAGTATGACCAATGGCTGTAGGAAACCTCGCAACAATGCCGGCAAATATAATAAGAGAGATACCGTTGCCTATCCCACGCTCGGTTATCTGCTCTCCAAGCCACATGATAAAGGCAGTCCCCGCTGTCAATGTGATAACCGTCATAATTCTAAATTCCCAGCCAGGCGTTTGAACAATCAATTCACCGGCAGGGCCTTTCATACTTTCAAGGCCAATGCTTATTCCCAGCCCCTGTATAATACTAAGAACGATCGTCCCATATCGGGTGTATTGAACTATCTGCTTCCTTCCAGACTCGCCTTCTTTAGAAAGCTTCTCAAGATGCGGTATAACTACCGTGAGAAGCTGTATAATAATGGAGGCGCTGATATATGGCATTATGCCGAGGGCAAAAACCGAAAACCGCGCCAGCGCACCGCCGGTAAACATTACAACAAAATCAAGAAGCGTTCCCTTTGCCTGGCTGAAAAAACCGGCAAGGGCCTGGGCATCTATCCCCGGTGTAGGGATAAAGACGCCAATTCTGTATACTGCCAGAAGAAGGATAGTAATCAATATCCGGCGGTTAAGCTCCGGAATTCTGCCTATGTTCTGGATACCGCCTGCCAATTATACTACCTCTGCCTTTCCACCGGCTGCTTCTATCTTTTTTCGGGCAGCAACAGTAAACTTATGAGCCTTTATTGTCAAAGGAACCTTTATTTCTCCGTCTCCCAATATTTTTATACTGTCTTTTATATTCTTTACGATGCCTTTAGCAACAAGGGCATCCGCATCAACAATATCGCCCTTATTAAACGCAGACAACCTTTCTATATTGACGATATTGTATCGCGCCTTAAACTCATTGGTAAAGCCTCTCTTGGGAAGCCGTCTATGAAGCGGTGTTTGCCCTCCTTCATAGCCAAGTTTGGTACTGCCGCCTGTCCTTGCCTTTTGCCCTTTATGGCCTTTGCCGGAAGTTTTTCCAAGACCGGATCCCTCTCCCCTGCCGACCCTTGTTCTTTTTGTTGCCGCTCCTCTGGGAGCTTTCAGTTTACTTAACATTTTTATTTCCTTTTTATGCTTTCTATAAATTGCAATTCCAGAAATAGTATTTTTTATATCTGAGCCTGCTTCCCTGCCTCTTTGCCTGTTATGACTCCCACCCCTCTCACTTTAGAAACAGCCTCAGGGGCTTTCAGGTGAAGAAGGGCGTCCATCGTAGCCTTTACCATATTGTGCGGATTGGTTGATCCAAGAGACTTGGTTAACACGTCATGGATGCCCGACACTTCTAAAATCAACCTTACCGCCCCGCCGGCAATAATCCCTGTCCCCGGAGATGCCGGTTTTAATATTACCCTCCCGGAACCATAATGGCCAATGACCTCATGGGGGATTGTATGTCCAGCAAGAGGAAAGCTGAATAGGCTTTTTTTGGCCTGCCCTATGGCCTTTCGTATGGCATCGGGAACTTCGTTGGACTTTCCCAATCCTACACCGACATGGCCGTTATTATCTCCAACAACCACAATGGCATTAAAACTGAATCTCTTGCCGCCCTTTACAACCTTGGCCACCCTGTTGAGATAAATAACCTTATCCTTTAATTCCAATCCCTTTGGGTCTATCCTTTCCAAACGACCTCCCTTTTTTACTTACAGTAGGCAGTATGCCGTATGGAGTAAGCAGCAAAATATTTCTGCCTACTGCCTACTTCTTACTGTCTACTAGAATTTAAGTCCTGCCTCCCTTGCTCCATCTGCTACAGCCTTAACTCTTCCATGATAGAGGAATCCCCCTCTGTCAAAGACCACCTTATCTACCCCTTGAGCAATTGCCTTTTTGGCTATAAATTCTCCTACCTTTTTAGCTATCTCGGCCTTTTTGCTATCTTTCAGTTTACCTTTAATGTCCTTGCTGAGGGTAGAGGCTGCTGCCAGGGTCTTGCCGGCAATATCTTCCACTATCTGGGCATAGATGTGCCTATTGCTTCTGTAGATATTAAGTCGTGGCCGCTCAGCAGTGCCTCTAATCTCTTTCCTAACCCTTCTCTTCCGTTTTAAGTAACTCTCTTTTTTCTTTTCTATATCCATGTCGCTATCGCTCCAGTGTAAAATGAAAATTGAAGATTGAAAAATGCAAAATTAAAAACTTCTTCTGAAATTTACAATTTGCATTTTGCAATCTACAATTGCCGTAAAACCTATGCTGCCTTGCCGCCGCCGGCAGCCTTGCCTGCCTTGCCTGCCTTTCTCCTTACAACCTCTTCTGCATATTTTATACCTTTACCTTTGTAAGGATCAGGGATTCTAAATCCCCTTATCTCTGCTGCAGTCTGGCCCAAAATCTGCTTATCTGTTCCCTTTAACGCAATGCTTGTCTGTTTATCAACTGTTGCTGTTATGCCTTTTGGCAGTGTATATTTGATAGGATGTGAATACCCCAGGCTTACATTCAGGACATTGCCCTGAACTTCAGCCCTGTAGCCAACGCCCACGATTTCCAGATTTCTCTGAAATCCCTCTGTCACCCCTTTAACCATGTTTGCTACAAGGCTGCGAGTCAGGCCGTGAAGCATAACGGTCTTTTTATCTTCTCCGCTTCTTGCTATCCTAATTTCGTTCTTGATAACCTCGGTCTTAAATTCTCTGGGCAAAGGTCGCGTAAGGCTCCCTTTAGGCCCTTCAACCTTTATCACATCACCCTGCAGGCTAACCTTGACCCCCGCTGGAATAGCAATAGGTTTTTTGCCAATTCTTGACATTTAGAACTCCTTTAAATACAGGCTATGGGGTTTTCCTATTGCCTATCGCCTATAGCCTATTGCCTGTTTTTAATACACCGTGCAGATAAGCTCCCCGCCGACGCCAATTTCCCTGGCCTGCTTATCAGTAAGAATCCCCTTTGATGTAGAAAGGATTGATATACCAAGGCCGTTTAACACCTTTGGAATCCTATCCTTCTTCACATATACCCTGAGACCAGGCTTGCTTACCCTTTTTATAGTAGCAATAACCTCTTTTTTGGATGGGTCATATTTAAGCTGGATTTTAATTACACCCTGCTTATTATCCTTTATAAGTTCATAATCTTTGATATAACCCTCTTCCTTCAATATCTTTGCCACCTCCAACTTAAGCTTGGATGAAGGTATCTCTACTACTTTATGCCTGGCATGATTGGCATTTCTTATACGGGTTAACATATCTGCAATAGGATCTGTTGTTGCCATCTTGGACTCCTTTTAAATACAGGCTATAGGCAATTGGCGATGGGTTTTTCCTATTGCCTATAGCCTATCGCCTGTTTCTCATTTACCAGCTTGACTTAACAAGGCCAGGGATTTCACCTTGCAATGCCAGCTTACGCAAACATAATCTGCACATGTTAAATTTCCTGTAATAGGCCCTTGCCCTGCCGCACAAGGGGCAACGATGATATTCTCTGACCTTAAATTTGTTTTTTCTCTGAGCCTTTACTGCCAAACATTTCTTTGCCACAAACCCCCCAAAATGATAGTTACAAGTTGTAAGTTTTAAGTTTCAAGTTTTCTTGCAACTTGTTGCTTGCATCTTGCAACTTTATTATTGCCTAAACGGCATTCCAAAATATCTTAAAAGCGCCTTCGCCTCGTTATCGGTCTTAGCGTCAGTAACAAAAGTGATGTTCATACCCCTTATCTTATCTATCTTGTCGTATTCTACCTCAAGAAAGATAATCTGCTCTTTTATTCCAACAGTATAGCTGCCCCTTCCGTCAAAGCTCTTATCAGATACACCCTTGAAATCTCTCACCCTCGGGAGGGCAAAATTTATAAACCTGTCTAAAAACTCATACATCTTTTCCCCTCTCAGGGTAACCATGCAGCCTATCGGCATCCCCTGCCGGAGTTTAAACGAGGCTATGGATTTCTTTGCTGTTGTTACGACCGGCTTCTGCCCTGTAATATGAGCAAGCTCCTGCACTGCGTGGTCAACGACCTTCACATTCTGCGTAGCCTCTCCCAATCCCACATTCAATACAATCTTTTCAAGCCGCGGCACCTCCATGACATTTCTATACTTAAACTCCTTCATCATAGCGGGCGCTATATTTTTACTATAGATATCCTTCAATCTAGCCATTATTTCTCCAAAACCTCCCCGCACTGTTTACAATATCTTACTATTTTACCGCCATCCAAAACCTTTCTCCCGACACGAACAGGTCCCTTGCATTTATCACATATAAGCATTACATTGGAGATAGCCAATGACGCTTCTTTCTCAATAATACCGCCCTGTTTATACTTGGGAGACGGTTTTACATGCCTCTTTAACATATTCAATTTTTCAATTACCACCCGGCCCTTATCAGGGATAACCTTTACAACCCTGCCGGTCTTCCCCTCTTCCCTGCCTTTGATTATCATGACCTGGT
Organism: Deltaproteobacteria bacterium; assembly: GCA_016200645.1. GTDB lineage: Bacteria > Desulfobacterota > GWC2-55-46 > UBA9637 > UBA9637 > JACRNJ01. The sequence goes on from JACQEJ010000002.1 coordinate 7,636, forward strand.
CGTTCTTTTTTATTTTATATTTTGCAACTTGCATTGCGTCTCCTGTCAATTATTACTATAAGTCGTATAAGTCCTATATGACCTATAAAGACTTTTTTTACAGCACCTCTGGAGCCAGAGATATGATCTTCATGAATTTCTTTGCCCTGAGCTCCCTCGCCACAGGACCGAAAATGCGGGTTCCTACAGGCTCGTTATCTTTATTTATGATGACAGCAGAGTTTTCATCGAATCTGATGTAAGAGCCATCAGGCCGCCTTGTCTCTTTAACCGTGCGAACAACAACAGCCCTTACCTTCTCGCCTTTCTTTATCTTTGCATTTGGGATAGCCATCTTTACGGAGGCTGTTATAATATCCCCGATTGAGGCATACCTCTTATTGGAAGCCCCTATAACACCTATGCATGCTATCCTTTTTGCACCAGAATTGTCTGCCACATTAAGTATGCTTCTCATCAGAATCATCGCTGCTTCACTCCATCGTAAAATAAAATTGAGAATGTTTGATTTCAAATTTTGCGATTTACAATCTTCAATTTGCAATTTTTACTTATGTCTTCTCCAATACCTCAGTTACCCGCCATCTTTTTACTTTACTCAAAGGGCGGGTTTCTACAATCTTAACCTTGTCTCCCTCGTTACACCCGCCCTTTTCATCATGGGCCATATATCTAACCTGCCTTTTTATATACTTTCCGTAGAGCGGATGTTTAACAAGGCTTTCAACCGAGACCATGACGGTCTTGTTCATTTTCTTGCTTACAACAGTCCCTATTCTAACCCTCTTTAACCCTTTATTATTTATATTCTCTGCCATACCTACACCCTCTTTTCCAGACCCTTTTCCCTCATAATTGTCTTAACCCTGGCTATATTTTTTTTTATCTGGGGAATCCTCATAGGATTGTCAAGCCTGCCCGTGGCATGCTGAAATTTTATGTTGAAAAGTTCTTTTGACAATTCTTTGAGCTTCAACTTAAGGTCATCTAATGTCATCTCTCTTATTTCAGAAGGCTTCATACAATTCCCTCCCTGTAAATAATCCTGGTTGGGATGGAAATCTTATGACCTGCCAGCCTGAAGGCCTCTTTAGCCACATCTTCTGTAACCCCTTCCATTTCGTAGATTATCCTGCCCGGTTTTACTACAGCAACCCAATCCTCGGGATTTCCCTTCCCGCTTCCCATCCTTGTTTCAGCAGGCTTTTTGGTAACCGGCTTATCAGGAAATACCCTTATCCATATCTTACCGCCCCTCTTGATAAATCGGGTCATTGCTATCCGTCCGGCCTCTATCTCCCTGGTTGTAAGCCAGCCGCATCCTGTTGCCTGTAGACCGTAATCGCCAAAGTTGAGTTCAGCGCCCCTTGTAGCCTTACCCCTTCTTTTCCCCCGCTGTTGTTTTCTAAATTTTGTCCTTTTAGGCATTAACATAAGTCAATTACTCCATTTACGATTTACCCCCACACCAAAGATTTTGGTGTGGGGGTAAATCTAAAATAATCTTACCTGGCTCCTGCGGCAGTTGTCTCCTGAGGCATTATCTCTCCTTTGAATATCCAGACCTTGATGCCTATTTTTCCATAAGTTGTCATACCTTCAGCAAAACCATAGTCAATATCAGCCCTGAGGGTGTGAAGCGGCACCCTCCCTTCTCTATACCACTCTGTCCTTGCGATCTCAGCGCCGCCCAATCTGCCGGCGCACATAACCTTAATCCCTTTTGCCCCGAGCTTGAGCGCAGTTGTTACCGCCTTTTTCATGGCCCTCCTGAAAGCAACCCTTCTTTCTATCTGCAAGGCTATATTCTCAGCCACAAGCTGGGCATCGCTGTCAGGTTTCCTTGTTTCCTGGATGTCAATATCAATATCCTTACCCACAAACTTTGCAATGTCCCTTTTTAATATATCTATCTCGGAACCCTTTTTACCGATAACTATGCCAGGCTTAGCGGTATGGATAATAACCTTGGTGCTGCTCGCTGTTCTTTCTATGTCTATCTTTGAAATACCCGCATGCTTCAGTTTATCCTTTATGAACTTCCTCATCTTTATATCTTCATGCAGGAATTTAGCATAGTCCCTCCCCCCATACCACCTGGAGTGCCAGTCCCTGTAAACACCGACCCTAAAACCTATTGGATTAACCTTCTGACCCAAAAATACCTCCCTTTTAAATATAGGGACTGGGGGCTTGGGATTGGGGGCTTGCTTTGTTATTTTACCAGCCCCTAGCCTCTAGTCCCCAACCCCTGTCTTTTTACTTTCCGTCCAGCACTATAGTGATGTGACTGCTTCGCCTTCTTATAACATTTGCCCGGCCCATCGCCTTGGCATGTATGCGCTTCATGGTGGGTGCCTGATCAACATATGCCTTTTTTACATAAAGTGTGTCAACATCTATCTTCTTTGTATTCTCAGCATTTGCTATAGCGCTTTTTAAAACCTTATCAATAATATTTGCAACGGCCTTTCTTGTAAAGGCTAACACAGTAATAGCATCATTAACCTTTTTGCCTCTTATAAGGTCCACTACAAGCCGCGCCTTCTGAGGGCTGACCCTTACATATCTTGCGATTGCCTTTGCTTCCATATCGCTTCGCTCCAGTTTAATATTTAACAATTAACAACAAGTAACAAACAACTGTTAATTGTTACGCTGCTGCTTTAGCACCCTCTGCGCCTGCAACTTTTGTCTTTTTATCTCCTGAGTGCCCTTTAAATGTCCTTGTCGGTGAAAATTCACCCAGCTTATGGCCCACCATATTCTCTGTTATAAAAACCGGTATAAACTTTTTACCATTATGAACCGCTATGGTATGCCCCACCATATCCGGGATAATGGTAGATCTTCTGGACCATGTCTTTATAACCTTTTTTGTCTTTGCCTCATTGGCCTGCTGTATCTTTTTCTGCAGGTGATCGTCTACAAACGGGCCTTTTTTTACAGAACGAGCCACTGTTCCTCCCTTTAAATACAGGGACTGGAAGCTTGGGACTGGGGGCTTGCTTTGTTATTTTACCAGCCCCTATCCTCTAGTCCCCAACCCCTGTCTTTTTACTTTCTTCTTGACACGATATACTTATCTGTCTCTTTGCGTCTTCTTGTCTTAAATCCTTTTGTTGGCACCCCCCATGGACTCTGAGGATGATTGCCGCCTTTGCTTTTGCCTTCTCCGCCGCCGTGCGGATGGTCTACCGGATTCATCGCCACACCCCTTACCCGGGGGAGTCTGCCAAGCCACCTTGACCTGCCCGCCTTTCCTATACTCACATTCTCATGTTCAATATTTCCGAGCTGTCCTATGCAGGCATAGCAGTCCTGCCAAACCATTCTCACCTCGCCGGAAGGGAGTTTTATCTGTGCATACTCACCTTCCTTTGCCATCAGCTGGGCATACCCGCCAGCGCTCCTTGCCATCTGCCCTCCCCTGCCTACCTTAAGCTCTATATTATGTATAAATGTTCCAAGTGGTATGGACCTTAAAGGCATGGCGTTACCGGGTCTTATATCCACGCCATCTCCGGCAATTATCGTATCACCTACTTTTAAATCAAGCGGTGCAAGTATATATCTCTTCTCTCCGTCAAGATAATTGAGCAGGGCAATCCTGCCGGAGCGGTTGGGATCATATTCAATGGCTGCAACCCTTGCAGGAACACCCCTCTTATCCCTCTTGAAATCTATAACCCTGTATGCCCTTTTGTGGCCGCCCCCCATCCATCTGGATGTAACCCTGCCGTAGAAATTCCTTCCGCCTGTCCTCTTTATCGGAGCAACAAGCGATTTTTCCGGCTCTGTCTTGGTAATCTCATCGAAGGTCAAAGTGGTCAGTGTCCTTATCCCCGGTGATGTCGGTTTATATGATTTTGTTGGCATCCTTAACTCCCAGTTGCAAGTTGCATGTTGCATGTTACAAGTTGCAAGTAAAACTTGAATCTTGCAACTTGAATTTTACAACTATATTTTACGTTCCTTCAAACAACGGTATCTTATCTCCCTCTTTTAATGTAATATAGGCCTTCTTCCTGGTAGACCCTTTACTCATCCTGCTGAGCCTGCCAGATCGCTTCGCCTTTCCGGGGACCCGCATGGTATTTACATCTAACACCTTCACATTAAATATCTTTTCTACCGCCTCTTTTATATCATTTTTATTTACCTTCAAATCCACCCAAAAAGTTACTGTGTTGGATCCGGCTCTTTGAGCGGTGCTCTTTTCCGTAATAACAGGTTCCTTTAATATCTGATATATCTCTTTCACCCCGTTAGCCCCCTCTCTATTCCCTCAATTCTTTTTTATCCCATTAGACCTATCTATACAATAACTATGAAAAAGTCTAACGGGGTTGAAGAGCCCCGATAGCCAAGCTGCGGGGATTCTCCTCGGTAAGGAATTTTATTATTGACCCCCACACCAAAATCTTTGGTGTGGAGGTTTACATAGCTCGCCTGTAAAAGAGGTCTTGCGACGACCCCGCTCCAAGGAGCGGGGATTGCGGCGAGCATTCCGTTCATTGAAGCAAATTCCTTTCAAGTTGTTCAATCGCTGGTTTTATAATTATCAAATCATCATAATGCAGAAGGTCAAATACATTCAGAGCGCCGACTTTCAGCAACTTAAAATCCTTCAGATTCCTTACAGCCAGTTCCAGATTCTGATTTGATCCATCTATCGTTATAAGTCCACTGACGGAGCCAATCTTTTTTAGAATCTCCAGAACATTTTTAGTCTTGGGTTCATTCAGTGTTATATTATCTAAGACCTTTAACTTCCCTTCTTTTGCCTTCAAGGCCAAAGCTGACATAAGGGCGCCTTCTCTCACTTTCTTTGGCACCTTATATGAGTAATCTCTTTGGTGCGGGCCGAAAACAGTTCCTCCGTGCCTCCACAAAGGCGAACGGTTGGAACCGGCCCTTGCCCTGCCTGTCCCTTTCTGCTTCCAGGGCTTTACTCCTCCGCCTGAAACATCAGCCCTTGTCTTTGTTGATGCAGTTCCAGTCCGTCTGTTTGCCAACTGCATCTTAACAGTTTCATACAAGAGATGGCTGTTGATGGGGCGAGCAAATATCTCGTCCTTCAGTTCAACTGTCGCAACTTTTTTATTTTCTATGTTTAATACATTCACCATCGGCATATTATCGCTTCGCTCCTATTGAAAAATACAAATTGGTCATTGGAAATTAGTCATTTGCATTCTGCATTTTGCAATCTTCACTTTGCAATTGCTGTCTTCTTCCTCGCCCTTCTTATCTCAACAATACTATTCACCGCCCCTGGCACGCCGCCTTTCACCATGACGATATCTTCTTCCGGTTTGACTGCCACAACCTCAAGATTCTGGGTGGTCGCCCTTTCATTGCCGTAGTGACCTCCCATCCTCATACCTTTATAAACCCTTGAAGGATCAGAGCTGGAGCCAATTGAGCCTGGCGCTTTATTAAACATGGAACCATGACTGCCCGGGCCTCCGGCAAAATTCCACCTTTTCATAACACCGGTAAAACCCCTTCCCTTTGTTCTCCCTGCCACATCAACAAATTCGCCTGCTTTAAATATCGTGTCGCATGTCACTTTTTGACCTACTTGATAACTTTCGAGCGCCTCGCCTTTAAATTCCCTGAGATGATAAAAACATGCTGTTTTAGCCTTGGCAAAATGGCCGGCAAGGGGCTTATTCACCCGTTCCTTTTTCTTTTCTATGAAACCGAGCTGCACGGAATCATAGCCATCGTCGGCCTTGCTTTTTTTCTGAACTATAAAACATGGACCTACCTTTATCACCGTAACAGGGATTATCTCTCCAGCCTTGGTGAATATCTGAGTCATTCCGACTTTTTTTCCTAACATCCCGTTTAACATCGCTATCAAAACCTCTTATGCATTAATTTGTTTTATCTCGACATCCACTCCGGCGGGCAAATTCAGTTTCATCAAGGCATCAACAGTCTGCTGATTTGGCTCAACGATATCCATCAGCCTATTGTGCGTCCGTATCTCGAATTGCTCTCTGGATTTTTTATCCACATGCGGCGAACGCAGAACACAATATTTGTTTATCTGTGTGGGCAAAGGTATCGGCCCCCTGAGATTCGCGCCTGTCCTCTTCGCGGTCTCCACAATCTCTTTCACAGAATGGTCCAGCAGCCTGTGATCGTAAGCCTTCAGTCGTATTCTTATTTTCTGGTCTTTCATTTTGCTCCTTAAAATATAAAAATATAAGTCTTATAGGTCATATATGACTTATAATCTTTCTTACGCTATTATCTTCGTCACTACGCCTGCGCCTACTGTCCTGCCGCCTTCTCTTATGGCGAATCTCAGTCCCTCATCCATGGCTATGGGCATGATGAGTTCCACTTCCAGATTGGTGTTGTCTCCGGGCATTACCA
>JACQEJ010000192.1 GCA_016200645.1 Deltaproteobacteria bacterium
ATTTGCCTGCCATACTTCGTTATCGGACAATTTTTACTCCTCACCGTATCGGTGAACATACGGCTCGTCGTAAAAATTGTCCGCTGCCTCGTCTGGCAGGCAACTTGCAGGTTCCCCCAAAAATCAAAGTCTATTTTTGGGAATTGAAAATTGAAAACCCCTTGACAGATACAGACAATACGGGTTATATGAGATATCATGGCAGAAAAGAAATCTGTTGAAATAGAATGTCCAAAATGCGGAACAAAGTTTCGTTTATGGGTTCCCATAGCTCTTTTTTTAGAGTGGAAAAATAGAGAAGAGGTGGTATGTGTAAAATGCGGGACGCGCATCCAATTGGAAAAAGATGGCGATAGTTTCCGCATTCTTGTTGGACAGCCGATTGAAATAGCAACAGAAGCTACCTCGACAGAAGCTACTGCATCCGATGCAGGCGCGGGCGAATTGATTCTTATTGTTGATGATGACGGCCTTGTCAGAAAAATGGCGGAAAATGTGCTTCTAAAAAACAAGTTTACGCCTCTTATTGCGCAAAATGGCCCGGAGGCATTGGATATTATAGAAAAAAACAAGGTTGCGCTTGTAGTGGTTGACCTGCACCTTAAAAACCCAAAAGATCCCAAATCCACTATGGATGGAGAAGAGTTTTTGCAAAGGCTAGCGGATTCCGGCAAAAAACTTCCGGCAATAGTCACCACAGGCAAAGACTTGATTGACGATATAATCCTTGAGCCAAAGTGGTATGACTTGCATGTCATGGCTTTTATTCAGAAAGGAAGCCCCTTTTGGACAGATGACCTGATGGTAAAAATAAAGGAAATACTGGGAAAAGATTGACGGCGTGTTGGAAATTAGGGAATTATAGTGGACGACAAAAATAAGTTGCTGTAATTTGCTCATTTATGGGCGTATTTTAAAATCGCCGATAAATCGGCAGACTGCAAATTTATGTCGCTGATTATAGAAAAACTAATCCGCTAATCAAGTTCTTAAATTATACCGGGAGAGACAGCGCAGACAATGAATATATTGGTTATAGGAAGCGGCGGACGTGAGCATGCTCTCGTATGGAAGATTGCCAAAAGCCGCAAGATAAAAAAAATCTTCTGCGCGCCTGGAAATCCCGGCATTGCTCAACTGGCCGAGTGTGTAAATATAAAGGCAGATGATATAAAAGGGCTGAGAGAGTTTGCCATTAGGGAAAAAATAGACCTCACGGTCGTTGGCCCGGAAATACCGTTGACTCTGGGCATAGTTGACAGTTTTGAAGATAAGGGGCTTAAGGTCTTTGGCCCTTCAAAAAAGGCGGCAGAACTGGAGGGGAGCAAGGTCTTTGCAAAAGATTTTATGCAAAAATACGGCATCCCTACGGCTGTCTATAAGGTATTTAAAGATCCCAAAGAGGCAAAGGAATATATAAAAGAATGCAGCTCCCCGTTGGTGGTCAAAGCAGACGGCCTTGCAGCAGGCAAGGGGGTCGTAATCTGTAAAACAAAAGAGGATGCGGTTGATGCAATCAAGCTCATAATGGAGAAAAAAGAATTTGGCGAAGCAGGGGAGAGAATAATAATCGAAGAGTTTTTAAAAGGAGAAGAGGCGTCTTTTCTGGCCATAACCGATGGAAAAACCGTTCTCCCGCTTCCTTCGTGTCAAGACCACAAAGCGGTATTTGACGGAGACAAAGGCCCGAACACAGGCGGCATGGGCGCATACTCTCCGGCGCCTATAATAAGCGCGAAGCTAAAAAAAGAGATAATGAGCAGCATAATGATCCCGACTGTAAAGGCAATGGAAAAAGAGGGAAGGCCTTATAAAGGCGTTCTCTATGCAGGGCTTATGATTACAGATGACGGGCCAAAGGTTCTGGAATATAACTGCCGTTTTGGCGACCCTGAAACTCAGCCGATAATGATGAAGCTCAGGAACGACTTGGTGGATGTGCTTTTTACAGCAGTTGAAGGAAAGCTGTCTAAGATAAAGCTCAATTGTGAAAACAAGGTTGCCCTATGCGTTGTTATGACATCAAAAGGGTATCCCGGAGATTATGAAAAAGGCAAAGAAATAAAAGGCATTGAAGAGGCATCCAAGCTAAAAGATGTTGTTGTTTTTCATGCAGGCACTGCAATAAATGGCGGCAAACTCGTAACCGCAGGAGGCAGGGTGCTTGGTGTAACTGCTATGGGCGTTGGGATAAAAAGGGCTATAAACAAGGCATATGAGGCCGTATCAAGGATTAAATGGGATGGGGCGCATTACCGAAAGGATATTGGGGAGAAGGCGATAAGGTAAAGGGAGGCTTTATGGCAAAACCGCTTGTCGGCATTTTAATGGGGAGCGAGTCCGACCTTCCGATAATGGAAGAGGCTGCAAAGATATTAAAAAATTTTGATATACCGTATGAAATCACAATTTCATCCGCCCACCGTTCACCAAAAAGAACTTCAG
>JACQEJ010000194.1 GCA_016200645.1 Deltaproteobacteria bacterium
AAACTGTCAAATGTGGTTCGTATCTGAAAAAAGAAGATGCCGAATATAAATGCCGCAATTAGTATATCAAGGGCAACGCCGAGCTCCACAACCAGCGGCATGCCGTAAGTTGCGCTGGTAGCGGCAAAGAAAAGACCGTTTTCCATTGCAAGAAATCCTATTATCTGCGTAACAGCGTGCCTTCTTGTAATCATCATCAAAAGCCCGATCATAACCGTTGCCAGCGCAACGGCAAGCGTAGAGCGGGTTACAAGCGTAGAAAGTTCCCGGATAGGCGCGGTCAGGTGATAAGAAAATATTACCAGCGCAATGCCTATAAGCATTGTGGCAGGAACATTAACTACCGCTTCCACCTCCTTGCGGATTTGCAAACGCACAATCAGGGCATGAAGTATATACGGCAAAAGTATAACTTTTATAATTAGCGTCAAAATAGATGAAATATAAAGATGGTGAGCGCCTGCAACATAACCTACTATTGCGGCGCTTATGGAAAGAAAAAGCCCCTGCCATGCAAATAAATGCAGAAGCCCGTAAATCCTCCTCTGCGCAAGAAGACCAAAGGCTGTAAGAAGGATAAGCGCTGCAAGGATGCTGTTTATTTGGGCGGCAAGATTCATAAGATAAAATCGGGCGATAGGCTATAGGTGATAGGCGATAGGTTGTACCCTATTGCCCATAGCCTATAGCCCATTGCCTCTCTTATTCCAATATAAAATACGATATCATTCCAAGCGCTGCAAAGAGGAATGCGCTTCCGAGAAATTCCGGAACGCGGAATATCCGCATCTTTGCCAGCCCTGTTTCTATCAACACAAGGCCGATTCCTATAAAGGCCAACTTTATTATTAAAAATATGAATGCAGGAATAATGGCAGCTATATTGCCTGTTGCCGCAATCCCCCACGGAAAAAATAATGCTATGCCTAACACAGAAAAGACAAAGAGCTTCATCATCCCTGCCCATTCAATTAAGGCAAGATGCCTGCCTGAGTATTCCAGTATCATTGCCTCGTGTATCATGGTAAGTTCAAGATGAGTTGCCGGGTTGTCTACAGGCACCCTTCCGGTTTCTGCCAAAGCAATCAATATAAATGCAAGAAATGCAAATACAAGGGAAGGCCTTAAGATTAACTCTCCATGCGCCATAACCTGAACCATCTGGGAAAGGGATGTGGAATGGCTGACAAGAGATACTGCAAATATCGCCATGAGCATGGCAGGTTCAGCCAAAGATGCAATGGTCATCTCCCTGCTTGAGCCCATGCCTCCAAAGGCAGCGCCGATATCCATACCTGCCAGAGCGGTAAAAAACCTTGCAATGGCAAAGAGCGCCACAAGGGCAATGACATCCGCAGTAGCGGAAAGAGGGAGGTCAACAGAGAGGATGGGGATAATCCCTGCCATAAGCAGAATGGCTCCGAACACAAGGTAAGGGGTAAAGCGGAATATCCACGATGCGTTTTCAGCCAACACGACATCCTTTGAAAAGAGTTTTGCAATATCTCTATAGGGCTGAAACGGGCCGGCAGATGTGCGTCCCTGAAACCAGCACTTTACCGTCCTTATCCATCCTACAAATGCAGGGGCAGCGGCAAGAAGGATGATGATTTGCGCAATTTCTATGACAATAGGATACAGCATAGTTATCACAGATTACAGAAAATGGTAAAAAGGTAAAGAGGTAAAAAGATGAAAAGGTAAGAACCTCTGAACCTGTTGATCTCTTAACCTGTTCGCCTTTCTCACCTGAAAAACACCAAGAGTATGATAATCGTTACGAAAGAATATATAAGGTAAATATGGATTTTACCCTGTTGGAGCATTCCAACCTTGCGCGCAATCCAGAAACTTAAGTCAGCTATTGGCTCATAAATCCAGCCCCAGAAGCGGTCACGGATGCGGAGATGATAGTGAAGCAGGGGCTTGGGGCTTGGGGCTGGGGGCTGGTTTTTACCAGTCCCCAGTCCCTGCCTTTGAGTCCCTAGTCCCCAGTCCCCAGCCCCTGTCTTTCTCACCTGTTCCTTGATATTGAAAATAAATCCAAAAATCCTGCGTATGGGCATGGAAAAAGATGTGGCAGTATATTGCATCCGGCTCGTCAGCTTTCCAAAACCGCAGTCCCAGATTGGCGCCCTGTGTATAGCAGTGCGTCTGACATGAAGCAAAAGATATGTTACAACTACAACCGCCAGTATGCCTAAAAAGACGATGGGTCCGGAATAGGATGCCCGCTCGTGGCTGACAGGCGTAAGCCACATCCAGCCAAAGGCCCCGGCAGAAGCTGCAATCTTGGAGCCTGTTAATTGTTCAGGGATTATATCCATCCACTGGATAAAAAATGTTGGAAAAACGCCAAGGCCGAGACATGCAACAGCAGGAAGCATCATGCCGATGCGCATGAACCAATCAACTTCTACAACCCCCTTAGTCCCCCTTAACAAAGGGGGATTTAGG
>JACQEJ010000195.1 GCA_016200645.1 Deltaproteobacteria bacterium
CATACAGGGTTGTTGTCTTGCCGGAGCCGGTAGGCCCTGTCACAAGTATCATGCCGTAAGGCTTTTTAGTATTCTTTCTAATCTTTGCAAGCAGTTCGCCTTCAAAACCCAACCCGTCAAGACTGAGCTTGGCCAACTCTTTGCTCAGATGCTCCTTGTCAAGGATTCTTATTACAGCATCCTCGCCGAATATGCTCGGCATGATTGAAACGCGGACGTCTATTATCTTGCTGTTTATCTTTAATTTAAATCTGCCGTCCTGCGGCACGCGCTTTTCCGCAATATCCAATTCCGACATGATTTTGATTCTTGAGATTATGGAGGAGTGATGTTTTTTCTCAATCGGCTCCATTGCAGGATAGAGGACGCCGTCAATCCGATATTTTACCATAACCTCGTTTGCCGTGGTCTCTATGTGGACATCCGATGCCCTTTTTTCCACCGCATTATATATGGCTGAATCCACAAGCCGTATAATAGGGCTCTCGTCACCGCGCATCTTTTCCAGGGATATGACCTCATCTCCTGTCTCTGTCTCCTTGACGAGCTGAAATTTGAACTCCTCGGCTATCTCCTGAAGCAGCTCCTCGCCTTTTTTTAACTTTTTAAGGACATTCTCAATTGCAGACCGTGTGGCGACAACAAGGGCTATTCTGGAATTTAAAAGAACCTCCAGTTCATCTATCCTGGCAATATCCGCCGGGTTATGGACAGCAATCACTAATCTATCTTTATCTTTTTTTATGGGGATAAAGGCATGGCTGTGCATAAGCTCGGACGAAATGCCGTTTACAGAGGGTTTTAAAGGGAGCGCAGACGCTTCAATATATTCAAGACCAAAGACCTCGGCAACCGCCTTTGCAAGGTCATCCTCGCTTACAATCTTATCTTCCAGCAGAGCAGTTTCAAGGGGGCGGGTTTTGCTTACATTGCTGATAATAGCGTCTATACGGTCTTTGGCAATAAGACCTTTGTTTAAAAGAATGCCGCAGATTTTTTTATCCATTATGGACATAAGAAATCCTCATCCCTTTTATAAGTTCGTGGTTGAAGATACAGATTATCCTAGGTAGCAATAGTAGCAGAGTTGCCGCAAAAGTGGTAATAAAAAAAGACTGCTGTCTATTTTAAAAAATTCTAAAAAGCTGTTGAATTGGTTGCGGGCGAAAGGTATAATCTGTCAGCGCTTCTCCCCCGCAGCTTGGCTATCGGGGTTCTTCAACTTTGAACTTTGGATTTTGATATTTGAAATTATGTTAATTTTAGGCATTGAATCCTCATGCGATGATATGGCTGCGGCTGTTGTTAGGGACGGCAGATTTATCCTTTCCAGCGTAGTGTCGTCTCAGGATGCAATACATCATAAATACGGCGGCATTGTGCCTGAGCTTGCCTCAAGAAGGCATCTTGAGACAGTCATACCTGTTGTGGAAGAGGCGTTAAATCATGCAAAAGTCACATTGGATGATATAGATGCTATCGGTGTTACGCAGGGGCCAGGGCTTGTTGGCTCTATACTTGTCGGACTTTCATTTGCAAAGGCTGTAAGCTATGTAAAGGATATACCCTTTGTCGGAGTGAATCATATAACGGCGCATCCAATGGCAGTGTTTTTAGAGGCAGAGTCAAAGAGTCAGAGGGTCAAAGAGTCAGAGAGGAAAAGTAAAAATGAACTTGCCCCTTGCCCCTTGCCCCTTGCCCCTGCTTTTCCCTTCATTGCCCTTGTTGTTTCAGGCGGGCATACCACGCTTTTTAAATTCAAAAACTTTGGAGATTATGAGATTCTGGGACAGACCAGAGACGATGCGGCAGGCGAGGCGTTTGACAAGGTTGCAAAACTTATGGGGCTCGGCTATCCTGGTGGCGCTGTGATAGACAGGCTTGCAAGAGAGGGCAATGCCTCTGCCATAGACTTTACACGTCCGTATATAGCAAAAGATACCTATGATTTCAGCTTCAGCGGCATAAAAACTGCGGCGCTACATTGGATCAAGGGTCAAGGGTCAGGGGTCAAGGGTCAGGGAGAAAATAAACTTGCCCCTTGCCCCTTGCCCCTTGCCCCTGTTCTCAACGACCTTGCAGCCAGTTTTCAGGAGGCGGTGGTTGATGTGCTTGTTGATAAGGCCATCACAGCATGCATGGTTCATGCTATAGATAATCTGGTAGTTTGCGGCGGCGTTGCATGCAACAGCAGGTTGAGAGAAAAAATGCGCATCAAATCTAAAGATAATGGCATAAAACTTTTTATCCCTGAGCCAAGCCTGTGCAGCGATAACGGCGCAATGATTGCTGGGTTTGCATATCAGCTCCGGAAGCAAGGTGTGAGGGGCAGTCTTGATATGAATGCGATGCCAAGCATGGGAAATGGTCATTAGTCATTGGTCATTGGGAATTGGTCAATGGTCAAGCAATTTGTTAGATTAAAAATTACGGTTCTTTCGTATTTTAGTTGAAAAAATGTCTCAAAGAGGCATGGGAAATTTTTTCGGTCAAAACAAAATTTTGCTGTGCCTTTTCAAGACCCCAGCGCCTTCGTATTTTGCCTGAGCAGGCAGGTTTCCAGAGGCTTTGTTCAGGCAAGTTCAGTGGGGTCTAGCTCTTACTAAATTTATTTTACCCCTGCCGTGCTATCGGCAGTATGCGAATAATGTTTTGACCGAAAAAATTTCCCATGCCTCTCCCAATGAGTTTTTTTAAGTAAAATCAACTTTTTTGCGAAAGAACCGAAATTACAAATGCTAACCAAACGAAAAAAACATTATAAAACGCCGATAAATCGGCAACTACAATCATACGGCTTTTCTCCCTTAAAAAGATTCAGCCAAAACTTTCTCACCGATGAGCGGGTTGCCGGCAAGATTATTGATGCGCTTGAATTGACAGCGGACGATACGGTAATAGAGATCGGCCCCGGTCTCGGCATATTGACGGAACGGCTGTTAGACACAGGGGCAAAGGTTCTGGCAATAGAGATAGATAAAGGTTTTGCAGATATTCTTGATAAAAGATTCGGCAATAGAGATAATTTTGAAAAAATAATATGTCAAGATGCGCTCAAGGTTTCATATACAGAGCTTTCAGCCAAATACGGCAGAAAATTTAAGGTCGTATCCAATCTCCCTTATAACATTTCAACCCCCATGATTTTTAAGCTGCTGGATGAACGCGAGGTGCTTTCTCTGTTGGTTCTTATGCTGCAAAAGGAGGTGGCTCAAAGGATTGTCTCTCAGCCTGATGCAAAGGAGTATGGAGTCTTGTCGGTATTTGTTCAACTCTTGGCGGATGTAAGAATAGAGTTCAATGTGCCGCCGTCCTGTTTTTATCCTGCACCAAAGGTCTATTCATCGGTAGTGAGGTTTGATATCCTGCAGAGACCGAGGGTTGAGGTAGATGATATGGAGTTTTTCAAGAAGGTTGTTAAGGCTTCGTTTGGGCAGAGGAGAAAGACTTTATTTAATGCCTTGAAGGCATTAAAGCTGCCTGTTTTGAAAATCAGAAGCGCGCTTGAATTGTCTCAGATAGACCTGCAGAGGAGAGGGGAGACGCTTACTCTTGAGGAGTTTGGAATTTTAAGCAATAAGTTAAAGAAAATTGTATAACATATTTAAAACAAAGCTGTTTTAAGGAGATGATTATGAAAAAATATATCCTTGTTTTAATTACCGCAAGTTCTCTGGACGAGGGAGAAAAAATAGGCAGCACACTTGTAGAAGAAGGTTTTGCAGCCTGCTGTAATATCATCCCTGAGGTAAAATCCATTTTTAAATGGAAAGGTGAGATATGCAGGGAAAAGGAGGTTCTTCTTCTGGTAAAAAGCAAGGCGTCTTTATTTGAAGATTTAAAGAAAAAGATTAAACAGCTTCACAGTTACGAAGTGCCAGAGATTATCGCATTTCCCATAGAGGCGGGATTGCAGGATTATTTTAAGTGGATGGATGAGGTTTTAAAGGCATAAAAAAATAACCTATAGCCTATAACCTGTTTTTTAATATGTCTATTTCCGTCATCATTCCAACCTTAAACGAAGAAAAATATCTTAAGGACGCTTTAATATCCATTGGCCCGGACCTTGAAATTATTATTGCAGACGCCGGAAGCAGCGACTCTACATTAAAGATAGCAAGTTGCTTTACAGAAAAGATTATCCTGTCGGAAAAGGGGAGGGGGGCTCAGATGGATAAAGGCGCAAGGGAGGCGGCAGGCGATACGCTCCTCTTTCTCCATGCGGACACAAGGCTCCCTGACAGCTGGAGGGGAGAGCTTGCATCTGCGCTGAAAGATGCTAAAGTTATTGCCGGCGGCTTCCGATTAAAGATAGATTCCGGAAGATTTTATTTTCGGGTTATAGAAGCGATGGTTAATCTGCGGTCAAGGCGCTGCGGGCTTATCTATGGAGACCAGGCCTTATTTGTCAGAAAGGATGCGTTTTTTGCTGTCCGAGGCTTTCAAGGCCTTCCCTTGATGGAGGATGTGGATTTGATAAGGAGACTTAAGAAAGCAGGAAAGATTATTTTACTGGATGCTCATGTGTCTACTTCTCCAAGGCGCTGGGAAAAGAAAGGTATTTTAAGGGCAACCTTAAAAAACTGGATGTTTTTGAGCCTTTATTATCTTGGCGTTGCCCCGGAAAGGTTATACAGGAGATATTATGCGTAAAACAAAGATTATCGCCACGCTGGGGCCGGCTGCAGCGGCTTTTGAGAGAATGAAAAAGCTTATCAGGGCCGGTGTTGATGTATGCAGATTAAACCTTTCTCACGGCGATTTATCCTGGCATAAGGAAAGGGTTAATCTCATCCGCAAGGTTTCTGCGCATGAAGGCAAACCGGTCTCCATCATCCTTGACCTTCAGGGCCCCAGGATAAGGACAGGGTTTCTGAAAGACGGAAAACCCATAAGGCTTAAAACAGGAGATATTGTTATCATAACAACACGGAATGCGTATGGCAGAGAAGGGTTTATTACAACGCCGTATAAAGCGCTTCCCCGTGATGTCAGAAAAGGCGACAAGATACTTCTTGACGATGGGAAAATGGAGCTTGCGGTTTTAAACTCATCAAGCTGTGATGTGAAGTGCGAGGTTATAACAGGCGGACTCCTGAAGGAACATAAGGGCATGAATCTCCCCGGCGTCAGACTGAACGTTCCTTCCTTGACCGATAAGGATAAAAAAGATTTAAGCCAGGGTTTGAAGTGGGGTATTGATTATGCTGCCCTGTCGTTTGTGAGAAGCGCCAGGGATGTAATAATCATAAAGGATTTTATAAAAAAACTCGGCTATTCTATTCCCATTATTGCAAAAATAGAAAAGCCTGAGGCAGTGGAGCATATAGACCCTATCCTTGATGAGGCAGACGGCGTTATGGTGGCAAGGGGAGATTTGGGTGTGGAGATGGAGCCTCAAAGAGTTCCCTTAATTCAGAAAGAAATAATCAAAAAGGCGAATCATAAGGGGAGGATTGTGATAACAGCGACCCAGATGCTGGAGAGCATGATCTCTAGTCCAAGGCCCACCAGGGCAGAGGCGTCAGATGTAGCCAATGCCATCCTAGACGGCACAGACGCTGTCATGTTATCAGGAGAGACATCTGTCGGCAGATACCCGGTAGAGGCTGTCAAGATGATGGCTAAAATCGCATCCGAGGCTGAAAAAGGGTTTACGATGTTAGATAGATTGGATTATGAGGAGAGCTCTTTTTCTGCCGCTGTCGCTTATGCTGCGTTGGACGCTGCCGAAAAGACAGGGAGCAGGGCGATTATCGCATATACGATATCCGGCAGAACTGCCGGGCTCCTTTCAAAGCTTAAACCGGGGTGTCCGATATTTGCGTTAACACCTACGGAAGAGGTCTATTACCGGCTTCCTCTTTTGTGGGGCGTCATACCGGTATTTATTCCGTTCGGAAAATCTACGGATGAAATGCTGAGTGTCGGAGAGCAGATGCTTCTCAAAAAAAGACTCTTGAATAAGGGCGATGTAGTTGTTATAGTTTCAGGAACTTCGCCGATTGCAGGCGCAACCAATATGATGAAGCTGCACAGGATTGGAGAGTAAAGACAGTTAAGACAGCAGGGAGTAAGCAGTAGACAGTAGGCAGAAGACAGTAATCAAAGTTGACAGTTGAAAGTTGAAAGATTTAAGTTGAAAGATTTAAGTTGAAAGATTTAAGTTGTAACTGTCAACTTGTTTTAACTTTCAACTTAAATCTTAAAAATTGCTGCATACTCCTTACTGCATACTGCTTACTATATTAATGAAGGAGGCTTTTTATGGAACTGAAAAAATCCGTTTCTGAAGTCTTTGATTCTCTGAAAGACGTTGTAAGAATTGGGAAGGAAGGTTTAGAGGCGCTGGATGCAAAAAGACTCGGGGATGCAGTAGACTGGCTTGTGTATAATGCGGTATTTAATGCCGATAAGGAGATAAAGGCCAATTGCCGATGGATTATTAAATCTGCTGCCGCATCATCAGGGGCGAGGCTCGCATCCATTCAGGGGCTGTATGAGGCGATGGGGAGGGGGGAGGTCAGCGGTTTCACCGTGCCGGCTGTCAATATTCGGGGGCTTACCTATGATGTGGCACGGGGGTTATTCAGGTCGGCAATCAAAAACAAGGCAGGCGCATTCATATTTGAGATAGCAAAGAGCGAGATGGGTTATACAGATCAGAGTCCGCATGAATATGCCGCAGTTGTCATCGCCGCTGCATTGAAAGAGGGATATAAAGGCCCTCTCTTTATTCAGGGCGACCATTTTCAGGTAAACCCCAAGAATTATGCGCAGGATAAAGATAAGGAAATTTCAGGATTAAAGGATTTGATAAACAAGGCGGTGAGCGCGGGATTTTATAATATAGATATTGATTCCTCAACGGTTGTGGATTTGCACAAGCAGAATGTTGTTGAGCAGCAGATGCCCAATTTTGAATTGACTTCCGAGCTTACGGAATACATCCGTGACATTGAGCCTGAGATGGCGCCCATATCTATTGGCGGCGAGATAGGCGAGGTTGGCGGCAAGAATTCTACTGAAGAGGAATTAAGAGTTTTTATGGATAATTACCTCTCAACCCTTGCGCGGATGGGCAACAATATGAAGGGCATAAGCAAGATGAGCATCCAGACCGGCACAAGCCACGGCGGCGTTGTGCTGCCGGACGGCGCGATTGCAAAGGTCAAGGTGGACTTTGACACCATTGAAAAGCTCTCCAAAGTTGCCCGCAAGTCTTATGGCCTTGCAGGCGTTGTCCAGCACGGCGCATCAACCCTTCCTGACGATGCCTTTGACATATTCCCCAGGAGAGGCGCGGCAGAGGTTCATCTTGCGACAGGCTTCCAGAATATGATTTTTGACGGCAAATATTTTCCCGATAATCTCAAGCAGGAGATATACAAATATCTCAGGGAAAACATGGCAAAGGAAAAAAAGGAAGGGGAGACAGACGAGCAATTTATCTACAAAACAAGGAAAAAGGCCTTCGGCCCGTTTAAACAGAAAATCTGGGATATGCCTCAAGCTGTTCTGGACGGAATCCGAAAAGAGATGGAGGAAAGGTTTGACCTCTTGTTTGGAAAGCTCAAGGTCAACAACACATACGATACTGCCGCAAAATGGGCCAATCCTGTAAATGCGCCGGTAAAGCTGGAGACTGAGATTGCAGGCGTCGGCGCTGAGGGGAAGAAGATAAAAGAGGAAAAGGGGGGCAGGGGAGAGTAAGCGAACGCAAATTGCAAAATGCAAATTGTAAATATTAAAATGCAAAATGAAACATTCAAGAAAGATTGAGAAATTGCCTTTAATCTTTCTTTAATGTTTTGTCTGATATGATGACCCCATAAAATATTTCCTAAAAGGAGGGGAGGGTATGGCAATAGAACGGATTCATCCGATGATAGTGCATTTTCCCATAGCGCTTTTGATTACTAGCGTTTTTCTGGATTTCCTGATGCTGGCAACAAAGAGAGAGAATTTTGAAAGGTCTGGCTTTCATCTCCTGATTTTGGGGGTTGTAGGCGCTGCAACAGCCATTACCTTTGGCTGGCTGGCGGAAGATGCCGCAGCCAGCAGGCCCCATATTGCCGATACTATTGAAACCCATGAAACGTTGGCGCTCACTACAGCAGGGATATTTATAGCCCTTCTTGTTATTCGCTATCTTTTTATGAGGAAAAATAATTTTGAGAAGATAAGGATTTATTACCTTATTGCCGCTATTCTGGGGATTGGCCTGCTTCTTTCAACCGCATACTATGGAGGACAACTGGTATATGATTACGGCGCAGCGGTAAGTTCTGCTATTTTGAAATGACATGCAGGGTGTGGTTATCATGCCTTTGTCTGTATAAATATAGCCGCCTTTTTTAGCCTCTTGATAGTTTTATCTTTTCCCAAATTTTCTATTACCTCAAATATACCGGGGCTTACGGTTCCGCCTGTTAACACAACCCTTACAGGCTGGGCAAGCTTGCCGAGTTTTAAGCCCTTCTCATTGAGGATGCCATTGAACACGGCCTCAATATTTGTCTGGTTAAATTCTGCAATACTGTCGAGTCTTGAGATGAGGGTTGCAAATATCTCAATCA
>JACQEJ010000193.1 GCA_016200645.1 Deltaproteobacteria bacterium
TACGAAGGCCCGAAAGGCGGGCCGGGGATGCGTGAAATGCTCGCGCCTACAGCCACGATAATCGGCATGGGCATGGCGGACAAGGTTGCGCTTATCACGGACGGCAGATTCTCCGGCGGCACCCGCGGGCCGTGCATAGGACACATATCGCCAGAGGCTATGGAAGGCGGAACCATTGCGTTTGTTCAGGACGGAGACGAGATAGAGATAGACATTCCCAAGAGAAGTTTAGAGTTGAAAGTTAAAAGTGAAGAGTTAAAGAAAAGAAAAGAAAACTGGAAGCCGCCTGAGCCGAAAATCAAAAAAGGGTGGCTTGCCAGATACGCAAAGGTTGTAACATCGGCGAATACCGGGGCGGTGGTGAAGTGAGACATGAGGGGGCAAATTATGAATACAGAATATACCGCTGTAATAAAACAAGAGGGAGATTGGTGGATTGGGTGGATAGAGGAAATACCCGGTGTGAACTGTCAGGAGCATACCCGTAAAGAGTTAATAACAAGTCTTCGGGCCACCCTGAAAGAAGCCGTGGAGTTTAACCGGCAAGATGCCGTTGCCGCAGTGGGAACTGGATTTGTAGAAGAAAAAATTGCAATTTGAAGCGCAAGGAGTTGCTGAATGGAGCAAGTTGTAAACATGCTCCCGCAACGGGGCTTTAGCCTTGAGGTTTTTAAAACAGGGAAAACATTATGCCAATAGAGTGGAATAATGATTTATGTGTAGGCGTGGATGTGATTGATAATCAGCATAAAGAGTTATTAAGAAGGATAAACGCTCTACTTGATGCATGCAGTCAAGGCAAGGGTAAAGATGAGGTGGGCAGGGTAATCAAATTTCTTGAGGATTATATAACAGTGCATTTTAATGCAGAAGAGGCGATTCAGAAAAAGAATGGCTATCCTGATTACGAGACTCATAAAGGACTCCACGATGAATTTAGAAAAAATTTCTCGGAACTAAAAAAAAGGTTTGAAAACGAAGTGGTCGGGCTCTATCTGGTGCTCCTTACCAATCGCACAGTCGTGGATTGGCTGATAAATCACATTGGCAGGATTGACAAGGCTCTTGGCAGTTTTTTAAAGAAACAAGGCGGCAAAGGCTAAACCCTTGAAAACATACCATATGAAAAAAACAGGCGCGCAGATATTTGTTGAAAGTCTTATCAAAGAAGGGGTGGATACTCTCTTCGGTTTCCCGGGAGGCGCGGTTCTGCCTATTTATGACGCGCTCTACGGCGTAACCGCATTCAAGCATATTCTGGTGCGGCATGAGCAGGGAGCGGTTCATGCGGCGGATGGTTATGCAAGGGCATCTGGCAAGCCAGGTGTTGTGTTGGTCACATCAGGCCCCGGCGCTACCAACACCGTTACCGGTATCGCAACCGCGTATATGGATTCTATTCCGATGGTGGTCTTTACGGGTCAGGTTCCCACTGCGCTCATCGGCAATGACGCCTTTCAGGAGGCGGATATTGTGGGCATCACGCGGCCATGCACCAAACACAATTATCTCGTGAAAGATGTAAAAGATTTGGCGCGGATCATCAAAGAGGCGTTTTACATAGCAACAACAGGCAGGCCCGGGCCTGTGCTGGTGGATATGCCGAAAGATGTTCTAAATGCGCACGCAGAATTTAAATATCCGGAAAAGGTGGAGATGAAAAATTATCAGCCCACTTACAAAGGTCATCCGGGACAGATAAAAAAGGCGGTTGAGGTTATCCTCAAGGCGAAGCGGCCTGTATTATATACCGGCGGCGGCGTTATCTTGTCGGACGCATCGGATGAACTCAGGACATTCGCAGAAAGGCTGCATATCCCTGTAACCAACACGCTCATGGGACTCGGCGGTTTTCCCGGCACACATCCGCTCTTTCTCGGCATGCTCGGCATGCACGGGACATATTCGGCGAACATGGCCGTAACCAACACCGACTGCCTCATCGCCATAGGCGCGCGTTTTGACGACAGGGTTACGGGCAAGATAGACGAATTTGCGCCGTATGCAAAGGTCATCCATGTTGACATTGATCCGACCTCCATCAGCAAAAATGTGCGAGTGGATGTGCCGATCGTGGGAGATGTAAAATCAGTTCTCAAAGACATGATTCATGCGTTGAATGAAACCAAGGGGAGCAAGGCACATAAAGAGGCGCTTGCCGAATGGCACGAACAGATTAAGCAGTGGGGGGAGACGCATAAACTTTCTTACAAGCTGGACGATAAAAAAATAAAACCGCAGTATGTGATAGAGAGGATTTATGACCTGACAAAAGGCAAGGCCATCATCACAACCGAAGTCGGGCAGAACCAGATGTGGGCTGCGCAGTTTTATAAATTTGACAAGCCGAGAACATTTCTCACATCGGGCGGCCTCGGAACGATGGGATTCGGCTTTCCTGCGGCCATCGGCGCGCAACTGGCGTTCCCGGATAAGACCGTCATTGACATAGCCGGAGACGGCAGCATCCAGATGAATATTCAGGAACTGGCCACAGCGGTGCAGTATAAACTGCCGGTCAAGGTGGCGATCCTCAACAACCGCTTCCTCGGCATGGTGAGACAGTGGCAGGAGTTTTTCTACGAAAAGAGGTATTCCTATACCTGCATGGATATTGCGCCGGATTTTGTGAAGGTGGCTGAGGCTTACGGCGCAGTGGGTTTGCGGGCAACAAGGCCGGATGAGGTTGATGCTGTGATAAAAGAGGCGCTTGCCGTAAAGAACAGACCTGTGTTCATGGATTTTCAGGTTGACCCGGCAGAGGATGTGTATCCCATGGTTCCGGCGGGACAACCGCTGAATAAGATGCTGTTGGTGTGAGAGGAGGAAAAGAAGGACATGGTTGGTGGGAAAATAAAAAACAGTTAATCGAAAAGCCGTGTAGGGCAGGCTGCGCCCGCCAAACCGGCTGGATTCCGCATTCGGTTCAAAATGCCAAACAGGGTTTATGCGCGATTATGGAAAATATCTGAGTAAGAGTTAAAGGTTAGATAAAATGAGCCGGAAAATTGCTATTAATATACCACGGA
>JACQEJ010000196.1 GCA_016200645.1 Deltaproteobacteria bacterium
AGAAGAAACTTATAATTTTATGGACGTCCCTCAAGGACGTCCCTCAAGGGCCTCAAGTCAAGGGCCTCAAGGTCCATGCTTAGGTTTGATTTATAGTTTGAATCATTTGCTGAAATTGCAACCTGCGATGGTAGGTTTCATTTAGTGCTTGTCGGAACGACTTTTTTCCAAATAGATCGTCTTTCATTGTTAAATTAACTACTCCCGTTTGGCATATTGGGGCGCATTCCGCACCCGAGGGCGCATTATTAATGGCTAAATCGATATTGTAGTTAAACGCATCAATCACGGACCCCCATAAATCCAGCATTTTGAGTTTCATGCAAACAGTATATATTTCTTTTCACTGCTGTCCAAAATAGAACCGCCTTCGATCTTGGATGCTGATTTCATGCGGGTTCTGGACAAGAAAAACCAGGTTTTCGGGTTGAGGTTCCCATATTTTTTCACCTTAAAACTGCCTGTCCAATACCCGGCAGGCAGAGTTGTTCAAAGTTTTCCGGTGTCACAGGCGGTTTCCCGAAGGGATCATGGAGCCATTCCATTAACTCCCTGTAAGTAAAGAGGTTCAAACGCAGCATCGTGCATAGATTGGATAGGGACCAATTGGCCTTTGACAGGTAGTGGAGGTACTTCAGCAGTATCAATGCGAGCAAGGCTGTCCAAATTTGAATGCGTAATGCGTTTTCACTTGTACCGATAAAGGTTTTGATCTTCAGATGCTGTTTCAGGGTTTTGAAGAAGATCTCGATTTCCCAGCGGTCTTTGTAGATGGAAGCGAGGGTGCTGGAACCGAACTTAAGATGGTTGGTCAGCAGGACGATCTCTTGATCATGGACTTCATCCCAGACCACCACACGTCTGAGAAGATGGGGACAGGTATCGAGGGCTCTCAGGGAGGTCAAGCGAATGGTCTGGTCCGAAAGAATCGAGCGATTTGGGGGAACAGGGTGTTCTTCCACAACCTCAAAGACAGCGTTGTCTTTCATCCGGGTGACGAAATAGACACCGTTTTCGGTCCATTGACCGAACAGGCCGTAATCGTTGTAAGCCCGGTCAAAGGCCACGATGGAACCGGGTGTAAGATGTAACAGGCGAGCCACCGTCCGATCATGGCGTTTGGCCTCCGTGATCCGGACAAAAGAGGGCATATAGTCATCGTGATCCAATAGGACATGCACCTTGACTCCGCCTTTGGCTCGGCGAAACTCTGCCCAGGGAAATAGCCTGAGGCATAGGGAGATGGTCGTGGAATCGAAGCTCAAGAGCTTGTTTTTGAATCGGAACTTCCTTTTCCGAGAGCCCAGGCTTCCATCGGCCCGAAAACGATTCATCGTTATCCAGAACAGATCCTCGTACAGGGATGCCGGCCGATGCTCATTGGCATAGGACAAGGTCGATTTGTTGGGGCTTTTCAAGATCCCCAAATGTTTGAGCTTGCCTAAACAGCAGGCCAGACCGCCGCATATTTCACGGAGTGAGTCGGCATGGGCCATGTGGCAGAACAACATCGCAACGAACTGCGTCCAGCAAGAAAAACCCTTGGCCTTATATTCGGCCCGGTGCTTGGCGACCAGTTGATGAAATTCAGATCGAGGAAAATGATGAAGCAGTTGACTAAACAAGCTGGATACCTTTATCATGGTTTTGCCCTCCTGAGGTTAGTGTTGGAATTTTCGTTCGCATCGAAATTCTACAACACAACGCCTCGGTGAGGGCACTTTAATTTTATCAAAACCTATTTTGGACAAGAGTGAAAAATGATATAAAAAGAGGATGAACCATTTTTATATTTTGATTTGTCATTTTGATTTTTTATCTTTGATCTTTGATTAAGTCATGCAGGAAATATTTTGATTTCCAGTTTTTGCGTTGTTCAATTTA
>JACQEJ010000198.1 GCA_016200645.1 Deltaproteobacteria bacterium
GCCAATTCCCATTACTATTCGAAGTAGCGGGAGGAGAAACAGCGGTAGTTATCTTCTGCCATTGATTAGTAAGCGTCAAATAAACCCCACTGGACTTGTGTAAGAGCCAAGCTCTATTCACCCATTTATTTAACTTCTGATAATCAGCCTCCCTCCGTTGCCTGTCATGTCTCCCCTCATTTGACATGTGCAAAAGCAGAAGGAGGAAGGCTGTTATCTTTCGGCGAAAGCTGCTGCTGTAAAATTTGTCGTAACGGAATATCTTGAAAATCAGAAAGCCTTGCTACTCATTAAAGCATATCCCGCAAGCAAAAAACACCTGTCAGAAATGACAGGCAGAGGGAATGATTTTCAAAGTGAGGAATCGAAATCATTCCGGTCCAGATGTAGCGGCGTGAGTTTCCGGTAATCATCCAGCGTTGCGGCATATGGCAGCCTCTCGAAGATGTATCGCAGATAACGGTACGGCTCCAGGCCGTTGGCTTTAGCTGTCTCCACAAGGCTGTACAAGTTTGCACTTGCCCGTGCTCCCGCCGGAGAACCCGCAAACAGCCAGTTCTTTCTGCCTATCGCGAACGGACGTATCGCATTCTCCGCCGCATTATTGTCGAGGCCGACATGGGGGTCTTCCACGTACACCACCAGACGGGGCCACTGTTTCAAGGCATAGTTCATTGCCATACCCAACAAGCCCTTCGGCGGAGTCCCGCCTATACGGGCCTTAAGCCAATCATGAAACTCTTGCAGCAAAGGCAGGGCGTGCTCATGACGGAATTGTAAAAGCTCCTTGCCACTAAACTTACGGTTCTTCGCCTCCAGCTCTATCTCATACAAGCGCCGTATCTTTGAAACCGCAACATCCGCGCTGCAGCCACGGCGTTCCTTCCCCTTCTGCGCCTTCTCCACAGCTTGCACCACTTCCACAAACTTTCGGCGCACGTGTGCCCAGCAGCCCGCATGTTTTACAAAAAGCTCAGGCAACACCTCATAGCCGATATAACCGTCTGACTGTGTACAGCCTTTGTAGCCCGTCAGATATTCCTTCAGTATTTCATCCCCCGATCTCGTCTGGCGATAGTCAAAAATTACTACCGACCCAGGCGGCGATATCCCACCCCGGAATACCCACATGTAGGATTTCGTTGTATTTGCTCGCCCCGGTTCATTCAATACCTGCACAGGCGTCTCATCTGCGTTGATCAGAGGGCCAGCCCGTAGCTCTTCTCTGAATATCTCCAAAAGCGGGCTGCAGAGATTACCTGCTCGCACCACCCAGTTTGATAGCGTTCCACGGCTTATCTCTATCCCCTCTCGGCTGAATCTCGCTGTCTGCCGGTATAACGGCAACCCATCTGCAAACTTCTCTACCACCACAGTGGCTATCAACCCTGCTGTTGCTATCGTCTTGGGCAATAACTGCACCGGAGCAGGTGCGATCTGTATCGCTCCTTTATCGCTTTCCACTCCCTCACACTGCCTGCATGCATACTTAGGACGGATATGCCGGATAACACGGCACTGCCTGGGAATTATATCGAGTTCCTCGCTCACTTCTTCCCCGATTCGGCTCAACTTACAGCCGCATCCGCATACCTTTTCCTCCTCCGGGATATCATGCACTTCCTCTATACGGGGAAGGTTCTCAGGCAATGCGCGACGGCCACCTTTCTTCCTCTCGTACTGTATGACCTGTATTTCTTCTTCAGCGACTTTCTCTTTCGCTTCTGCTTCTGCTTCGTTGAAAAGATGAGGCTGCACCTCAGGGTCAACCACTACCATACGCTCGCTCTTTGGCCCATACATCTTCTGCCTCAAAAGGCGTAGCTCCATCTCAAGACGATCAATCTCGATGGCATTCGACTCTATTGTTACATCTTTTTGCTGAAGTATGGTTTTAAGGTGGGAGTTTTCTTTGCGAAGGGTTGTAAGCTCTATTTGCACGCCAAAAAGTATACCAAATCAACTACAGTTTTGAAATGGAAAATCGACATGAAAACAGAAAAAACATTTTTATTTTTTACATTACCGATGAGTACTGCAATGGCCGGTGCGCGCTGCCCTGAACAACCTCCAGTCCGTCAAGCAGCCACCTCAGCTCCCGTGGGCTTATCCTCATCACTTCTTCCCCCCTCTGCGGCCATCGGAACCGCTCCCGCTCCAATCGCTTCTGCCACAGACAAAACCCGTTGTGTTCCCAATACAGTACCTTTATCATATTGCGCCGCTTGTTTGAGAAGACAAATATGTGACCGGAAAACGGGTCCAGTTCCATCCGGCTTTCTACCAGAATCGACAATCCGTTTATTGCCTTGCGCATATCTGTGCTGCCTGTGGCTATATACACTTTCAGGTTTGCCTCCAGTATCAGCATGAGAGCTCCCTTAATGCCAGAAGCACTTTCCCCAGTGCCTCCGCTTTAAAGCCTTCTTTGATTTCAATACGGTACCCGTCCTTGCACAGCACAAGCCCTGATGAGTTGTCCGCCATCTCTGCTTCAGGCTTCACTTCTACAGGCACGAATGAAACCTCCGACTTCTGCCTGAATCTACTCTTCCAGTAAGTAAACGATTTTGCACTCAGTTTCTTCACCCGGCAATACTCCGCCTGACTGCTTCCCGCTCTCCTCCATCCCTCTATTTGCCGCTTCCAGTACTTCCGCTTCTGTATCTGCTGCTCTGCTATTGTTTTCTCTGCCATGATTCTCCTCCATCGTTTTGATGGATTTATCATCGCATGCTCTGCAGATTTATTGGTAGATGGGGTTTATTTGACGCTTACGAAGTAAGAGTACAGGGACACATCCCATAAATAGGAATGTTCCCCTGGGAAATAATTTATGAATATTCTTATAAGTAATAAAATCGGATCCAAAAGTAATCAGAGTATCTCATTTGAAAGATATCTGATAAAAAGAAGTAGTTGCTGCTCAAAAAGCAAGAGGCAATGATGAATTGTAAAAATGGCAAAAATGGCGTTTATAGAAACGGATTCATTTTACTA
>JACQEJ010000201.1 GCA_016200645.1 Deltaproteobacteria bacterium
CGCTGTTGTCGGCGCATCTCCTATTGCCGGGAAACTCTCCAATGTGATTATAAACAGCCTCAAGGAGATAGGCTTTCCGGGAGATATATATCCTGTAAATCCAAAATATAAATCCATTGACGAGATGGAGTGCTACCAGTCTGTAGCTGACATAAAAGCAGATGTGGAGCTTGCAATTCTCTGCATACCTGCGTCTCAGGTTTTAGGCGCAATGGATGATGTTGTAAGAAAAAAGGCAAAAGGCGCAATCATCGTAAGCGCCGGTTTTAAAGAGATAGGCCAGGAAGGCGCGAAAATAGAGGATAAGCTAAAAAAGATTGCAGGAGAAACAGGCATCAGGATTATCGGGCCGAATTGTCTCGGGATTTTTGACAATATTTTTAAGATTGACACATTTTTTGTTTTAAGGGAAAGGGTGAGAAGGCCAAAGCCCGGAGGTTTGACGATTCTCTCTCAAAGCGGTTCATTTGCAGGCACAATCATGGATGAGCTTTCAGCAGAAGGGCTTGGCGTTGCAAGGATAATAAACTACGGCAACAGGGCGGATGTGGGAGAAACGGATTGCCTGGAATATCTTGCCGAAGATAAATCAACAAAGGTTGTCGGGCTTTATATGGAATCTGTGGATGACGGGAAGAGATTTTTAGAGGCTGCGAAGATATGCGCCCGGAAAAAGCCGGTATTTGCCATAAAGGTCGGCAGGCATGAGGCAGGCATGTCTGCCGCCAAATCGCATACAGGCGCAATCGCAGGCAGATATGAGATTTACAGCGCAGCGTTCAAAAAGGCGGGGTTGATAGAGGTCAAAGGTTACAGCGAATTTCTGGATGCGTGCAAGGTTTTGAGCAAGCAATATCCTGCTGACGGGAAGCGGGTGTTGATTGTGACAGACGGCGGCGGAATGGGCGCAAGCATTGCAGACGCATGCGGCGATTTTGGACTTGTTGTTGCCGAGCCGTCTCAGGAGATTAAAAATACGCTTGCGTCAAAGCTGCCCCCCTTCTGCGCTGTAGGCAATCCGATTGACCTTACCGGCAGCGTTATTGATGACGATTATACGATGGTTCTTAAAGAGGGAATGGCTGAATATGATGCGGCAATAGTCATGGTATTATGGGGGCCGCCCAGGCTTACTGACAGGCTTATAAAAATGTTGAAGCATGTCTCTGCTTCAATTAAAAAGCCTGTGATAATATGCAGCCCGGGCGGGGAATACAGCCGCAAAAGGAATAAGATGTTTGAAGATGAAGGCCTGCCTGTGTTTTCAAGCCCTGAAGAGGCAGCAAGGGCAGCGGCGGTATTGGCAAAGAAAAGCTCATAGTTCTTAGCTATCAGC
>JACQEJ010000200.1 GCA_016200645.1 Deltaproteobacteria bacterium
CATCCTTGT
Organism: Deltaproteobacteria bacterium; assembly: GCA_016200645.1. Classification (GTDB taxonomy): domain Bacteria; phylum Desulfobacterota; class GWC2-55-46; order UBA9637; family UBA9637; genus JACRNJ01. The sequence goes on from JACQEJ010000200.1 coordinate 10, forward strand.
GGGCAAGCTCGGCGCATCTTTGGTGAAATTGAGGCAGATCAGGGGCAAACTTTACATCCTTGAGCAGCACCTCCGCTATATATCGCGGGAGGGTAAGATACAAAAGTTTTTTGGATGTTAGTATGCCCAATACCTTGTTGTTATTATCTACAACAGGAAGCTGTCTTACCCTTGAATCCTTCAATATTTTCATTGCCTCTGCAACAGTTATGCCGCATCTGGTAGTTGCCACGTCTGTTGTCATTATAGTCGCTGCATTCATAATATCTCCTTCCTATAAATATCTTAAATACAAATATATGGTTGACAAAACGATTGATAAAAGCATCATGGGAAACGCCAGCTTCATAAATTCCATAAACCTGAAATGATGGCCTGCCTTGCCTGCAATGCCTGCCACAACCACATTTGCGGATGCGCCGATGAGCGTGCCGTTTCCGCCCAGACATGCGCCAAGAGAAAGCGCCCACCATAAAGGCAGTATCGCGTCATGCCCGCCCATTTGAGGCCCCATCTCTTTTATAAGGGGTATCATTGTGGCTACAAACGGTATGTTGTCCACAAAGGCCGAGGCGATGGCAGAGACCCACAGGATGGCAATGGTTGTAACTGCAAGGTTTCCTGATGTTGCCTTCATAAGCTCCTGCGCCACTATCTTAATTACCCCCGCTTCAACAAGCCCCCTTACAACAATAAAAAGGCCCGCGAAAAAGAATATGGTCGTCCATTCAAGTTTTTCAAGGGTTGTATGCAGTTCATCGCCTGTTATGAGAAGCAATATTGCAGCGCCTGATATGGCTATGGTTGCCGCCTCAAGATGAAGCCTGTGCTGAAATAAAAAGGCTAATATCACGGCAGCCAGCACAAAAAGGCATTTTTTGAGCAGCGGTATATCGCGCAGCGCATCCCTTTCATTAAACTGCATAACCCTTTCTCGGACATGCGAATCAACCTTAAGCCTCTTTCTGTATATGAGATAGATAGGCGCAAATGTGGCAGTCATAATGATTAAGATAATAGGCGTACAGTTTTTGACAAAATCCATAAAGTTAAGGTCAGCGGCGCTCCCTATCATGATGTTTGGCGGGTCCCCGATAAGGGTTGCCGTGCCGCCGATGTTTGACATCAGTATTTCTACAAATAGAAACGGGTACGGGTCTATCTGCATCTCTTCAGTCATAAGTATTGTCAGAGGCGCAACAAGCAGGACTGTCGTAACATTATCAAGAAATGCGGAAATTATGGCGGTAACACAGCCCAGCATTACCAAAATGCGCCAGGGTTCTCCGTTTACAACCTTTACAGACCTTATCGCGACATACTGAAACATGCCTGTCTTCTGGCATACGGCGACAATTATCATCATGCCTATTAAAAGGCCGATGGTGTTGAAGTCAATGCCTGCAACCGCCTTTTCCTGGTCTAATACGCCGAGAAGTATTACCAGCGAGGCGCCCAGCAAAGATACAACCGCCCTGTTTATCTTATCCAATACAAGGATTGTATATACTGCAAGAAATATGATGACTGCTGTCAGCAATAGCGCCTCCTTAATAGCTCATGGCTCATGGCTCATAGCTCATAGCTCATAGCTCATAGTAGCTGCTTTCAGCTATTTTATATCTATCAAAAACTGATTGAATTTCCTTTCCCTGCCAATGGTTGTCTCAGACCCATGGCCGGGAAATATTTTAACATCGTCTCCGAAAGGGAGAATTTTGTTTTTTAGAGAGGCTATTAAGTCTTTATAAGAGCCGCCTGGAAGGTCTGTCCTGCCTATTGAACCGGCAAAGAGCGTATCGCCTGTAAATAATATCTTTTCATCGCTATTCGTGTTTTTTATAAATAAACATATGCCGCCGCGCGTATGTCCTGGGGTATGGATAACCTCAATCACCATGCTGCCGACCCTAATCTCATCGCCGCCTTTTAAAAGCATATCCGGTGGAGGGGAAGAAACAGCATCCAGGCCAAAGGCAGCGCTCTGGCTGGCAACATTCTCCAGAAGAACTGCATCATCTTTATGAATGGCAAACTTTGCGCCAGTTGCTTGTTTTAACCGGCTGTTTCCGCCAACATGGTCAAAGTGTCCATGCGTATTTATTATATATTTAAGGCAAAGCCCTGCATCAGCAAGGGCTAATAATATTTCATCAACATTGTCGCCGGGGTCTATGCATGCCGCCTCTTTGGTCTTCTCATCCCCAAGGATGTAACAGTTTACCTCTAACGGACCAACCACCAAAGTTTTTAATATCATTTTCCCAGCGCCATTTCCCTTCCGGCCTTCTTAATCCGCTCCAACTCATCCTCGCCTCTTGCCTCGCCGTAGAGACGCACAACAGGCTCTGTGCCTGACTCCCTTAAAAGAAGCCAGCATCCGTGCTCAAGCAAAAACTTTACGCCCCCTCCGATATCCCTTGTCTCCTTAACAGACAGGCCGGCAATTGTCTTTCGGGGCTTATTGAGTATATTGCTCAATCCCCTTTTTGAACCAGCGCCAAGCCG
>JACQEJ010000032.1 GCA_016200645.1 Deltaproteobacteria bacterium
CCAGTACTCAACGGCAAAGGCCGAGAGTATGCTGAACACCCCTGTATAGAAGAGGGTGAAGGCAGCGGTCTTTGGCGCGCCGAGCTTATCGGTAAATACCCCGACAAATTGGCGAAAGATTGGCTGGAGCCACATATTGGAACTTGCGAGTATCGCCAGCTGAACCTTCTCCAGATGAAAGTCCTTCATGATAGCGACTGAAAAGGCCGCTCCGCCAAACCAATTTATGAAACATACAAGAAAACCTAAGGCAGCCAGCACGAGTTGGAATACCTTTTTACTATCAGGCACATTATGCTCCAAAGCCATAGCATGAGCCATAATAAAACCCCCTTTATTAAATTTTAGTATTCAGGAATTATTGCAAACTACATTATGTGAATCATTATCCTAAAAGCTGAATCGCCTCCCTTCGTTTTTATTTTGATCACCCGCTACAATGGGCACAGACAAGGTTCTCTCAAATACGGCCCGGCAAGCTCCTTCTCTTTATTACGGCTGCCATTGATCTTTTCAAACATTTTTTTAGACCAATTATAGGCATATACCTCCCCTGTCCCTATTTCATAATACCAGCCCTGGAGTTTAACCCTCTTTTCCCTTATCGCCCTCTCTACCAAGGGATAGGTCAGCAGATTTTCCAGCTGCACAATGATGTGCTCCTTTTCCGTCATTTCTTTACGTTTTTCTGAAGTGGCAGCATTCCCTTTTCTGACAACGCGTCCTTTTACATGCGATATAATATCTAACCATTCCTTGAGGTTCGGCATATCTGCAAATTCCTTTTCATCATAATAAAGCGCCTTTAAAGAACCGCAGTCCGAATGCCCGCAAACAATTATATATCTCACTTTTAGAATGAGAAGCGCAAACTCAATAGCCGCTGCAGTGCAAATCTTATGAGAAGAAGAGCTGATATACGGAGGGATAATATTGCCGACATTTCTCACTATAAGAAGCTCGCCCAGCTCGCTCTGGGTAAGAAGGTTGGGATTGACGCGGGAATCAAGACATGAAAAGAAAAGCACATCAGGAGACTGCCCTCTTGATAATCTGGCGAAAGACTCCCTTTCCTTATCAAAGTATATCTTCTGAAATTTTTGGATGCCTTTATAAAGCCCCTGCATAAGTTCCGTAGCTTATTTTATATTAAGAAGTTATGCAATCTATGTGCCAAAATTCAAACAATGGCCATGTATAAGATAACCGGGTGATTTTAATAGATAATTTTAAATATAAACAGATGAGGTTGTAAAAAATGAAAAGAACAATGTGTTACAAATCAGGAATGATTATTTGCAGTTTCTTGTATTTAACAAGAAAATTAAATAGTTATGCTTGTTACTTGCTGGTAACATCGGTGGCGTATTTTCCTTAAATATTGTATGCCTCAATATCATCGTGCAGGGCGGCGCTATACATAGGGAGTTTTATCGTAAAGGTAGAACCCTTACTGATTTCGCTTTTCACATCTATCTTGCCGTCATGCATCTCCACTATGCCTTTACTGACTGAAAGACCAAGCCCCGTGCCTTTCCCCACATCCTTTGTTGTAACAAACGGATCAAATATCTTTGGCAGGATATTCGGGGGAATCCCTTTTCCGGTATCTGTTATGTCCACATAACACCATCCATTTTTCTGTCTGGTTTTAAGAATTATCTGCCCTTTCCCTTCTATTGCCTGAACAGCATTCAAAAGGATATTTGTAAACACCTGCTGCATCTTATGCTTATCCAACATTAACATGGGAATACTGGTATCAAACGCCTTTTCAATCCTGATCCCATTCTTGGAAAAGGCGTAATTTAAGAGAAAAAGAACCTCTGCTATAAGGCTGTTTATATCCACAGGAATGAATTCCGGCTCATGCTGCCCGGAAAAATCCAAAAGCTGGCTCACTATCTTTTTCACCCTGTGAATGCCGTCCTCCATTGCCCTGTAATATTCCTCTTCCCGCTCCGGTGAAAATTTCTTTTTCCTGAGGTTGTAAAGACAATTCAATATTCCGCCCAGGGGATTATTTATCTCATGGGCAATGCCTGCTGCAAGCTGGCCAATAGCAGACATCTTTTCGGTGTGGGCTATCTGCTGCTCAAATCTCTTTTGCTCCGTTATATCCTTTGCAATGCCCAATACCTCTGTTATTTTCCCTTTGCTGCCGCGAATCGGCGAAATGCTTAAAATTGCATATCTTGTCTCGCCAGATTTACTCACGACCTCTGCGCTGTAAGTTTGTTTTATCCCTTCTCTGATAGTTTTTTTAAACCTTTCGCCTCGGTGTTCTGAGGAGAATATCATAAAAAAGGATTTGCCAATCAATTCATCCTTTTTATACCCCCACTCCTCTATCTTTTTGTTCACATAGGTAATAATGCCGTCGGTATTCAGCGTATAGATAACATCATTGGCAGTTTCAAAAAGGTTCTCAAGATAATCCTTTGTCTCTTTCAGCTCTCTTGTCCTGTCGTAAACCTTCTGCTCCAGAATCTCATAATATTCCTTTAACTGCCTCTCCAGCTTTTTTCTGTCAGTAATATCCCTTACAAAGGCCCGTGTCTTAATAAAATTGCCTGTTATAGGATGATAAAGGGCGGTGGCGGTAATCTCCACATCAATCCTTCTGCCGTTCTTGGTGATAAATTGCGTCTCTACGGTACTGAGCCCGTCCTTCATTGCCCTCTCGATATGATGAACTGTTTTGTCTTTGAATTCCTCCGGCACAATATCTTCTATCTTCTTATTGCGCATCTCTTCCAGGCCGAACCCCAGAATATTCAGCTCCGTTTTATTGACGCTCACAAAATATCGGTCGGTATTCACCGAATGAATCATCTCCGGCGAATTTTCTATCAGGTCTTTATATCTTTCCTCAGAGGCCTGAAGCTCTTTGTTTCTATTCTCAAGTATAGAATATGATTCCTGAAGTTTCCCTGCCATTTTATTGAATTCATCTGCCAGCATCTCTATTTCATCATTTGTTTTGATATCGAGACGATAGTCAAGATTTCCCTGACCAATATGCTCCACCCCTATATATAATTCGTTGATAGGCTTGACAAATTTTCTTGCAGCATAAACACCCGCAAGCGATATAAGGGTTATAAGAATGCCGCCGAATACAAATATTTTGAAGATAAGCAGATAAATCGGGGCATAGACTTCACTGGGGCTCTGTCGTATAAAAATATACCATCTGTTGCCGGCAAACCATCTGTTTTCCGGATCCAGAGTAGACTCTACCGGGGCAAAACCAATGATAGAATTTTTACCGCCATGGGCATCGTCTTCCACCACACTCCAGCCTGATTTGCCCTGTAACATGATATTGAGAAGCGCAAAGTTTATATGATGGCTGCGCGGGGGGAAGATAGGGCACATAATAATAGTCCCGGAGGAGTCAACAAGGTTTGCATGGCCCGTGCTCTCAATCCTTACATTGTTGATAATCTCAAGGAGCTTATCTACTCTATATTTAATTACCACCACACCAATTGCCTTTTCATTATCCATCACAGGCGCAGCTATACTCATGAGATACATGCCGGATGCCTCATCAAGCTTAAGATCGCCTGCATACACATTCCCCTTGCCGTTATTGAGCGCATCATGAAACCATCTTTCATTGCTGTAATTCTTTTTTAAAGCCTCTTTGACGCCGGCTATATAGTCTCCTTTTGCATTGACTATAATCAAGCTGTATATCTCGTTTACATCGCCGTATCCTATGAAATGCCTGACATAATCATTCAACCCACCCTTCTCATACTCTCTATGCTTAATAGCATTCCCGATATCAGGAGAAATGGCAAATCTCTGCGCATCAACAATCTCTCTCTTTATAATCATATCGATCTTATTGGCGGTCTCCTTTGCCATCTCCTGGAAGCTCGCGCCAATGGAGTTTCTCCGGGTAGTCGTCCCATCCTGATAGGTAAGATACAGACCAATCATAAGCGGCACAACGCCAACGACCAGTATTGAGATAACAAACCTTTTTCGTATGCCTCTTTTTATTGTCTTGTCTGCCATAATAAATACAGGCTATAGGCTATGGGCTATAGGTTATGAATTCCTATCGCCTATTGCCTATCGCCTTGCCCATTGCCTCTAACATTATTTGGCTTTATCCAGCCCATAATTCTTACACTTCTCCCACAGGGTCTTCCTTGATATTCCGAGTTTTACGGCTGCAAGGGTTTTATTGCCCTTTGTCTCATCTATGGCTTTGATAATAAATTCCTTTTCAAAATGTTCTATGGCCTTTGATAATGGCTCTGCGTAGGATATTTTTATTGAAGTTTTCAGGTCTTTATTATAAAAATTAAGCATGTCATCCGGCAGGTCAGCGGGCTGGATTTCCTTGCTATTGCCAAGTATCACTGCCCTTTCCATTGCATGTTCTAATTCTCTCACATTTCCCGGGAAAGGATAATGAAACAGCAGCTCCTTTGCCTTCTCTGATATGCACTGTATGGGTTTGTTGTTCTGTGCGGCAAATTTCTTCACGAAACCACTGGCTAGAAGCAGTATATCCTCCTTCCTTTCCCTGAGCGGAGGAATATGTATAGGCACTACATTCAGCCGGTAATAAAGGTCTTCTCGAAAGACACCTTGCTTTGCCTCTTTTTTGAGATCTCTCTGGGTTGCGCATATTATTCTGACATCAACATTTAAGGTCTCTGTGCCGCCGAGCCTTTCAAATTGTCTTTCCTGCAAAACCCGCAAGAGCTTCACCTGAATGGCAGGAGATATTTCGCCGATCTCATCCAGAAATAATGTGCCGCTGTGGGCAAGTTCAAATCTCCCTTTTTTCTGCTTTAATGCGCCTGTAAATGCGCCCTTTTCGTATCCAAAGAGTTCTGCCTCAAGAAGGCTTTCCGGCAAAGCGGCGCAGCTGACCTTTATAAATGGATTATCTTTTCTTGAGCTGTTATGATGGATGGCATTGGCAATCAATTCCTTGCCGGTTCCGCTCTCTCCTGTAATCAATACAGTAGAGCCTGTATCAGCTACAACCTTTACCTTTTCCAAGACCTCCTGCATCTTCACACTGTTGCCTACCATGCCTTCAAATGTATATTGTTCACCAATCTCGTTTTTAAGCTTAATATTTTCATATTCCAATTCTCTGAATTCAATCAGTCTCTTTACAATGATGAGGAGCTCATCCATAGAAAATGGCTTGGTAATGTAATCATACGCCCCTTGCTTCATAGCCTCCACTGCCGTATCAACCGAACCATACGCTGTTATCATAATCACCTTGCTTTTGGGAAAACACTTTAAAGCGGTCTTTAATATTTCCAGACCATCTACCTCAGGCAGCTTCAGGTCCGTCATTATCACATCGTAGGCATTCTTGCAGATTAAATCCATACCCTCGCGACCCGATTCCACTCCCTTCACTTCGTATCCTTCTGCAATCAGGGCATCGGCAACGGATATCCTCATAAGAGGTTCATCATCAATGACAAGAATCTTGGGTTGATTTATCATAACAGTCAGGGCTAAAGTTTAAAGAGGAAGTTGTAGACAGGCAATAGGCAAGGGGCGATAGGCAATAGGTAGAATCCGTAACCTATAGCCTATAGCCTATAGCCATTTTCATTTTTGTCTTATTATACCTTAACTGCCTTTGCTTTTTCAAAGCCAATCTGCAGGGCTTTTTTATTCAAATCAAGAAATGCGGCAGGAACCCTTGCAAGAACCGCCTTTTCAATGGCTTCGTGGGAGACAATCTTTGTAAGCTCGGTTATCATGCCGAGGGCGATGATGTTGGCTACTATGGTCTTGCCAAGCTCGTCTCTTGCAATGGATGTTATGGGAAATGAGTATGTTTTAAAGTTGCCGCGCGGAAGATTTTTAACTTCTTCCGAATCCACCAGCAATATGCCGCCCTCTTTGATATCATTGCAGTATTTGGCGCATGCCTCCTGGGTCAAGGCCAGCATTGCATCTATTCCGGTTGCCTTCGGGTAATCTATGGGCTGACTGCTGATAATAACCTCTGCCTTGCTCGCGCCGCCCCTTGCCTCAGGGCCATACGACTGGCTCTGAACCGCATTTTTGTTATCGTATATGGCAGCGGCCTCGGCCATGATAATGCCGGCCAGAATCATCCCCTGGCCGCCGGAACCGCTGAATCTCATTTCATATCTTTGTGACATTTAAACCTCCAGTTTAGCTCATAGCTCTTAGCTCATAGTAAAAACTATCAGCTATCAGCCATGAGCTATTAACTTACTTCCCCTGCGCCTTCCCTATGATGAATTTCTTATACTGCTCGCAATACTCAGGTCTCTCTATTTTATGCAAAACCCCACGCAAAAGTTTGCCCTGAAGCTTCTCAGGAGGAAGCTTGTCCGCCTGTTTTACAGAGACAGTTCCATCCTTCTCTATCTTCTCCATCATCTCGGTAACACTTTTGTATTTATTCTGCCTGCCATAATAGGTAGGGCACTGGTCCAGTATCTCCACAACCGATGTGCCTTTGTGCTGGACGGCCTCAAAGATTATTTTTTCCAATTCCTGACAGTGATATGCAGTCCCTCTGGCGACAAATGTCGCACCGGATGCCTTGGCTAGCTCGCAGCAGTCAAAGACAGGTTCGATGTTCCCGTATCTGCTTGTCGTTGCATTAGCGCCCTGCGGCGTTGTCGGAGAATACTGTCCGCCTGTCATGCCGTATATGGCATTGCTGTAAACAAGGACTGTCATATCAATATTCCTGCGGCAGGTGTGAATAAAGTGATTGCCGCCGATTGCCAGCGCATCGCCATCGCCGGTGATAACGATTACCTTAAGGGACGGCTTTGCCAGCTTAACGCCAGTTGCATAGGCCATTGCCCTGCCGTGCAATGTGTGAAGCGTATTAAAATCCACATACCCGGGGGTTCGGCTGGAGCAGCCGATGCCGGATACCATGCATATCTGGTCTTTAGAAAGGCCTGAGGCATCTATTGCCCTTAACATCGCCTTTAATACTATGCCATGTCCGCACCCGGGGCACCAGATGTGAGGCAGCTTATTCGGCCGTAAATATTTATTGTAATCAAAAGGGGCTTTATCTTTTTTTACTGCAACTGCTGTTGACATTATAAACCTCCCATCTTGAACGGAATGCTCGCCGTAATCCACGCTCCTTGGAGCGGGGTCGTCGCAAGACCTCTTTTACAGGCGAGCTATGTAAACCCCCACACCAAAGATTTTGGTGTGGGGGTAAATAATAAAATTCCTTACCGAGGAGAATCCCCGCAGCTTGGCTATCGGGGTTCTTCATTTCGCACTTTCCCCTGGCATACCGCTCCACCTCAACTATCATCTGTCCCATATTCATCTCCGGCACGATAATAACCTTTACCCTTTTTGCCAGCTCCTCTACAGCCTTTTCAGGGAAAGGCCACAGGGTAAGGGGGCGCAGAAGCCCGACTTTTTTGCCGCTATTCCCTGCCTCTTTTACTGCATAGCGGGCTGACCGCGCTGTAGAGCCATAGGCAAAAACCACAATCTTCGCATCATTCAGTTCAAGCTCTTCGTTCTTCCATATATCATTTTTATGGTTCTCTATCTTCCTTAAAATTCGCTCATTGCCTTCTTGAATAAGTTTCGCATCGTTTGTTGGGAACCCGTCCTTCTTATGATTAAGGCCTGTCACATGAAACCGGTAACCCTCTCCATATGCGGCAAGCGGCGCAATTTCATATTTATCATCATATGGGAAATATTCTTCCGAATTGCAGGTCGGCTTAATCCTGTCAATAACCTCCAACTCTCCTTTTTCCGGCAAGACAATCGGCTCCCTCATATGGCCGACAATCTCGTCATACAAGACCATTACAGGCGTTCTGTATTTTTCAGCCAGATTAAATGCCCGCACAGTCTCCGATAAAATCTCCTGCACATACGCAGGGGCAACCGCAACGACAGGGTGATCGCCGTGCGTCCCCCACTTTGCCTGCATCACATCAGACTGGCTGGGGCCTGTCGGGAAACCTGTTGAGGGCCCGCCCCTCATAACATTGACAATAACGCATGGAACCTCTGCCATGCATGCAAACCCGATGCCTTCCTGCTTTAAGGAAAAACCGGGGCCGCTGGTAGCGGTCATGGATTTCAGCCCTGTCAGCGACGCGCCTGTTATAGCGGCGATGGAGGCAATCTCATCCTCCATCTGTATAAATTTACCGCCGACCTTCGGCAGTCTTACTGATAAATGTTCGGCAATCTCCGTTGACGGCGTTATGGGATAACCCGCATAAAACCTGCATCCGGCATATAATGCCCCTTCGGCGCATGCCTCATTGCCCTGAAGGAGTTTTTTCTTTTTTTCAGCCATCTTATCCTCCGAAAATATACAGCTATCAAGAGAAACGACACTGATAACCGCTCACTATTTTAAAACACCTGTATCGCAAAGTCGGGGCATCTCAAATCGCACAACTGACAACGTGTGCATGCCTCAAGATTTTTTACAGCAACAACGTTGCCCCTCAGCTCCAATACATTGGTAGGGCAGAAATCCACACATATACTGCATCCCTTGCAAAGCGTTTCGCTTATAACGATATTGGGTAATTTTTTTGCTGGCTCCGCCATTGTGCCTCCAGTTTTAGTTCATGGCTCATAGCTCATGGCTGATAGTAGTTGCTATGAGCAATGAGCTATCAGCTATAATTTGCATTTTTATCGTTTACTGGTCTTCCTTTTTGCCGCTGCCTTCTTTTTTCCCTTCTTCAACAGCTCCATCATAGTAACACCGATGTCCGCAGGGTTCTTGGTGATCTTTATCCCTGCCCGTTTCATTGCCTCGAATTTTTCTTCTGCCGTGCCTTTGCCGCCTGCGATGATCGCGCCTGCGATGATCGCGCCTGCGTGTCCCATGCGCTTGCCTTTTGGCGCGGTTACGCCTGCAATGTAGCCCACTACCGGCTTGGTGATATTTTTCCGCACATACGCTGCTGCCTCTTCCTCTGCAGTGCCGCCGATCTCGCCTATCATAATGATCCCGTCCGTGCCTTTGTCTTTTTCAAACATCTCCAGCACATCAATAAAATTCGTGCCGTTGATCGGATCGCCGCCGATGCCCACGCAGGTTGACTGTCCCAATCCGAGCCGCGTCAACTGATCCACGGCTTCGTAAGTAAGGGTTCCGCTCTTGGAAACAACGCCGATTCTACCTTTTTTATGGATATGCCCGGGCATGATGCCAATCTTGCATTCACCGGGTGTTATCACTCCGGGACAGTTCGGGCCGATGAGGCGGGACTCTTTACATCCGATAAATCTTTTCACCCTCACCATGTCCAGAACCGGTATGCCTTCCGTAATGCAGACAACAATCTCTATGCCTGCATCCACCGCCTCCATAATCGCATCCGCCGCAAACGCAGCAGGCACATAGATAACCGAGGCATTGGCTTTGGTCTTTCTCGTTGCTTCGTCAACGGTGTCAAAAACCGGAATGCCGTCCACATTTGTGCCGCCTTTGCCAGGCGTTACGCCGCCCACCATCTTGGTGCCGTATTGAACCATCTGCCGCGTATGAAATGTCCCCTGCTCGCCGGTAATACCTTGACAAATAACCCGTGTGTTTTTATTGACAAGAATGCTCACGAAACCTCCTTAGCCGCCGCCACTACCTTCTCCGCCGCATCATTCATCTTTTCCGCAGTAATAATATTCAACCCTGATTCTGCCAAAATCTTTCTCCCCAAGTCCACATTCGTTCCTTGCAATCTTACCACCAGCGGAACCTTTACGCCTACTTCTTTAGCGGCTGCAATCACCCCTTCTGCTATTATATCGCATCTCATTATTCCGCCGAAGATATTTATTAAAACAGCCTTGACCTTTTCATCGGACATCAAAATCTTGAACGCCGCTGTAACCTGCTCTTTGTTTGCGCCGCCGCCCACATCCAGAAAATTAGCGGGCATGCCGCCGTAAAGTTTTATAATGTCCATTGTGGCCATGGCAAGACCCGCGCCATTTACCATACAACCGATGTTGCCGTCAAGGGCGACATAATTGAGGCTGTAGCGCGAAGCTTCAACCTCTTTCTGGTCTTCTTCATCTAAATCTCTCATCTCGTGAATATCCTTATGCCTGAAAAGCCCATTGTCGTCAAAGCCCATCTTGGCATCCAGCGCCATGATGTTGCCGTCTTTGGTAATCACCAACGGATTGATTTCAGCCATTGACGCATCGCTGTCAACAAATGCCTGATACAAACCTGTCATAAATTTTACGGCCTTATTCACAATAGATTTATCTATACCCAAACCAAACGCAAGTTTTCTTGCCTGAAACGGAATCAGGCCGACAGCGGGGTCAATATATTCCTTTAAAATCTTTTCCGGCGATTTTGCCGCCACCTCTTCTATCTCAACGCCGCCCTCCTGAGAGGCCATGACAACAACCCGCTGCCTTGCCCTGTCTACCACCATGCCGAGATAAAGCTCCCGCGCAATCTGGCAGCCTTCTTCTATCAAAACCTTCTTTACCTCTTTGCCTTCAGGCCCGGTCTGATGCGTAATAAGTTTTTTGCCAAGGATAGCCTCTGCATATTGCCTTGCCTCCTGATGATTCTTCGCCAGTTTTACCCCGCCTGCCTTGCCTCTTCCGCCCGCATGTATCTGCGCCTTGACCACACAAAGCCTATCACCCATAAAATTCTTGGCAATATCCTCTGCCTCATCAGGTGTCCACGCAACCCTCCCCTTTGGCACGGCAACGCCGTATTTTGCCAATATCTCTTTTGCCTGATATTCGTGGATGTTCACTTTTACGAGACCTCCTCAAGAAATAAAAAAACCGTAAGGACTTTCCGTTGAGGGTCGTGAGAGGTTAGCGTTTAAAAATATTCTTCTCTAAACTCCCAACCTTGCCCCCGAATGCTTTTATCAGGGGGCGAAACTCTCAGCTAAATCGCCCAGACGGTCGGCCTATCCTTCCATCTTCCGCTTCCCGGTGGTAACCACCTTTATTCCGTCAGTTGCGGAAAACTCATCATTTTTATAGCGTAGTTATTACCATAGGAAAAATTGCATTGTCAAGCAGTTTTAATCCCTCGGGGGCGGGCATGGGCATTGACAAACTCTTAAACTTGGGGCATATTATTATAAACCCATTCTAATAGGAAAATAGTGAACTCCCTCTTTCAAGTTGATTTGTCCAAAAATTGCATTGACGAACAGGTTTGGATATATTATCTGACTAAACCCATTACAAAGGACTTTGAAGATTTTGTTAAGCGCTTCGGCGCCTTAAAATATCCGCTTGGCGAAGGTTTTTCCTTTATAAGGCTGGAGACAAAGGATTTTCTGCTCACCGGCAATATCGGCATGTGTGAACTGAAACTTACCATTAAACAGAACGCAGATTCTCACATACAAGAAGCGTTTGAAAAGGAACTGGCAAGTTATCTCGGAAAGACTCCAGACCATAGACATCAGACCACAGACTGAAAAATATAACAGTCTTGTGACTTAAGTCCTGAGTCTTAAATCTAAAAAGGAGGTAAAAAGTATGGGAACAAAAATCTTTAAGTTGAAAGAGCAGGTGCTGCAAAACATGCCGGCCGGGGAATTGCCCCACGTGGTATTCGGGAGACTCATGCTCAAGTCAGGGATTCTCTGGGCGCTGATCAGGGAAGATACGGAGGTCTCACAGGAGCAGTTCCATAGGGCGCTTGTGGCTGTTGAAGAGGTGATCGGCAAAAGACTTATCGTCTAAAAAAGGAGGATGTCATGTCAAACATCAAAATAGATTTTTCGCAGGACAAAGGCGTTGTCAATATCTATGGCCAGTCCATGCTTTTCCACTGCAATCACTACAACCGCTTTTTGCAACAGACCATCGAGGATCCGCATTACATCCACTCGGAAAAGATATTTCTTCAGGCTGCGGCGGAGACCGTGTATCTCCAGTTCTCCGAATATTTTAAGCAAAACCCCATGTTTCCCTTGCGGCAGAAATTGGATTTTGCCGCAGAGGTGTTTAAGTTCGGTGGATTCGGCGTGCTTGATTTTTCCGGCGTCAATGAAACAGGCGGAAATATCATAGGCCGCTCATCTCACTACGGCCTCGCGTTAAGATTAAATAGCGGCGAGAGGAAAAAGGCCGGAGAGTATTTTGATAAGGGCTACATCGCCGGAGTTTTGCTGGCCATACGGGATTCATCCGGCGGCTCCACATGGAAGAACGGTTTTGACCTAAAGCAGACAAAATCAGTCTCGCTGGGAGATGATGCGTGCGAGTTTAAGATCTTAATCGGCAAGAATTATCTCTGGCTGGAAAAGTTAAAGACAGCAGCGCTCCCCTCTTTTATAAAAATTCCGGCGAGGAAGGCGAATAGTCCTATTAATGAGGATCTGATTGTGAAAACCCTTGCCGGCATGGCGATTGTGGGCAATGAGGTAGGTCTCATCCCTGCCTTCGGCGTGTATCTGACCAGAATGTATGCGGATTATTACAACAAAATATCCTTCGGCTTTGAGCAGGAGTTGAAAAAGGCGATGGGCGTGGTGGAACTGGCGCGGGAACTTCTCACCGAGGCGGGCCACATCTGCGCCTTCAATACCTTCGGCGGCATTATGAAATCCGATGAGTGGAAGGGGTTGATCCTGCCCATGATAAAGACCAAAGAGGATTGGGTGCATGGAATTACTGCGGTTATCAATGCCCTGGGCTGGGGGGTATGGCGCGTGGAAGAGCTTGCTCCCAACGAAAAATTGGTGATGCGGGCGTATGAGGAATACGAATCGCTGGGCCATCTCAAGTGGTTCGGCAAGGCAGACCATCCTGTCAGCTATCTTTTTACCGGCGGCTGCGCGGGCATTATGAACCTTCTGTATCATGGCGATATAACCAAGAATCCGACTTTGGATAAGGATTACTACTACCAATTGTTTAAAACCCAGAACTGCTTTAAAGGCAGACAGACAAAATGTTTAGCAATGGGGGATGATTATTCTGAAGTGGTGGTAACGAGGTAGATTATGAACCCAGCAGGGGCGCCTTATAAAGGGGCGTCCCTGTGATGTTTGGCTCCGGAATTTACACCTTATGGTACAATGCTATAAACCTTTCTTCATAGTTACGGCAATTATATAAAAATAAGCTCCACTTCCCATATTTGTTCCCGGCCTTGCAATTCGTGCCTCCATTATTCGAGGCAGTTTTTTTAATCTGATGTTCACCCCCTAAACATCTCTTCGTTGTCAAGACATGGCAATAGGGAGGTCTTAGCCCCACTTTCTTGCCCTTACATGATCCGGCGTATATTCCGGTAAAATCATGGGACCGATGACAGGTTTTTTTATGCCGGCAGCCTTCAACTCTTTCTCAAATTTCTCCACATGCTCCAATGTTAATTTGCCTTTTGCCCTTTGCCCTTTGCCTGCCTTTATATACTCTGCCGCATTCATCCCCGCCCTTCTGCCGAACACAAGGATATCAAGAAGCGAATTGCCCATGAGCCTGTTTCTTCCGTGCACGCCGCCTGTCACCTCTCCTGCGCTGTAAAGGCCGGGGACGGTTGTTTCTCCGTTGGCATTTATCTGGAGTCCGCCGTTCTGGTAATGGAGCGTCGGATACACGAGCATCGGCTCCTTGCTGATATCAATACCGTATCTCTTGAACTGGATATGTTTGGCAGGAAGTTCTTTTC
>JACQEJ010000199.1 GCA_016200645.1 Deltaproteobacteria bacterium
TTGATTTCTATTGGTGTGATTTTCATAATCCCCCTCCCATCCTTAATCGCATTGCAACTTCATTTAATGTCCTTACCAAAAACACCTGTAAAAACATGATGACGAGTAAAACTATAATCGGAGAAAGATCTATGCCGCCCATAAACGGCAGCCTGCGTCTGATAGGGTATAGAACAGGTTCCGTTACCTGATAGAGAAATCGCACAATGGGATTATAGGGGTCCGGATTTACCCATGATATGAGCGCCCGTATGATGATTATCCACATATAGATGGTTAAGAGATAAGATGTAATTGTGGCCAAAGCCTCTACGAGATTTGCAAATACAAACATATTATTTTCCTGATAACTCCTTTGACCTCTTTGTTGCCGCTTCAACCGCTTTTATGATTGTTGACCTTAAACTGCCTTCCTCAAGTTTTTCAAGGCCGGCAATGGTGGTGCCTCCTGGCGATGTCACCATGTCCTTGAGTTCGCCGAAATGCTTACCGCTTTCCAGCGCCAGCTTTGCAGAGCCGAGGACTGTTTGAATAGCAAGCAGGTTTGCAGTCTTTCTTGAAAGACCGACGCGAACGCCTGCATCCGATAACGCCTCAAGGATTAAAAACACATACGCAGGCCCGCTTCCGCTGAGGCCTGTCACGGCATCCATAAGCTCTTCATTTTCAATGAGCACAACTTTACCCACTGCCTCAAATATCACCACAGCAACCTCTCTGTCTTCTTTCGAAACGCCCTGTCCCGGACAAATGCCTATTGCGCCTTCCAACACCAGGGCAGGCGTATTTGGCATAACCCTGATGAGCGGTATATTGTGTGGAAGGCACTGGAGTATATAATCCATTGTTATACCGGCAGCTATTGATATGACGAGCTTATCTTTATTCAAATCAGAGCCAATCTCCTGAAGCGCAGATTTAATGTCATTCGGTTTTACGGCCAGTATGATTATGTCCGCCCCTTTTGCAACCTCAAAACTTTTGGTAAATACCTTTGTCTCGTAATGCTCTGCAATATACGCAAGCCTTTCCTTGACCTTGTCAGCGACAAGTATCTGGGCAGGGGTTATCTTTTTTGAGGCAAGAAGCCCTTTTATAAGCGCCTCGCCCATGTTGCCGGCGCCGATGAAGCCGATGGTCTTTTTTGTAAGCATACAATGCTCCCTCAGAATAAATTTACTTTTTCTGACAACTGATTATGCTTCATAATGACAGCAAAAAAGAAAATTTTCAAGTGTTTATTTTGAGGGCTCGGGCAACCGAGAAAGGAATAAAAAAGTATAAAAATGAGAGTAGATATGAAGGCATTAAAGCCTTGCATCTCTTGGAAAGAAATTCACAGCTTCTTATTCGCAGCCTTATGCGCCCCACGGAATATATAAACAAGTAGAAAAACTATCGCTGTCTGGGCAACAGTCCCAAGAAACACAGGCACTAACATGGCCATATTCGGCACATATCTGCCGGTCTTCGGGTCGTAGGTGTAACAGAACGCCTTGATCGTATCGAAGATATTTACAAAGCTGACCCACAACCTTTTCTGCCCTGCTGCCATATCTATAGCCTTAAGCGCTGCCTTTGGGCTAAAGTCTATGCCGTAAACTTGTTTATATACCTTCCCTGACCTGTCAATAATCGAAAAGAAATTTAGATGCTGGAACCCTTTATCTGTCTTCAGATAAGAGAGACCCACATCTCTTCCAAGATTTTTGACCGTTGCACTGTCCGCAGTAGCGAACTTCCAGCTCGCGAAATCTTTTATGAAACTACTGCCGAAATTCTTCATCCTTTCCGGTGTATCGCCAGAATCGAAACTTATAGTTATAATCCTGAATCTTTTACCGAATTCGCTCCCCGCCTCTCTTGTCACTTCGCTTAAGTGCGTAGTTATCATCGGACATGCATAATCGCAGGTTGCATATATGAAGCTGATAAGGAGGGGTTTGTCGAAAAGTTCCTTCAGTTGAAATTTATTGCCATTCTGATCTATAAGTGTGTAATCGCCTATACGGTTTCCTACAGCCTTCTCTGCCCTTCCAAATGTGTCCTTCACATCCCATTCTTCAAAGTAGGAAGGACTCGGGACAGCAAAGGAAAGCCCTCTCTCTAAGAAAAAGAGGATGAAAAAGAGAGTGATGACCCAAGACCGTGAAAAGGTCTTTTTAAAATATCCTCCAGCATTCATTGCACAAACCTCCTAACCTATAAGTCTCTCAATTATTACTGCAAGAAATAATCCGCTGAGATAGACCATGGACGCTCTGAAATTTTTTCGCGCAACCTCTTTTGTAAGGGTGAATAGCAGTTTTATATTCATTGCAATAAAGAATATACCGCTAGCCAGAGCAGCCAGCGCATAAATAATTCCAAAGTATCCAAAGAACACCGGCAGAAAAGATGAAATAACAAGAACTATGGTGTTTATGAATATATACCAGGCTGTCTTTCCTTCGCCTATCACATTGGGAAGCATCGGGATGCCAGCCTTTTCATATTCTTCCTTGTAGAGTATGGCAAAGCTCCAGAAATGGGACGGCGTCCAGAAAAACATGGTAATAGACAGCAACACCGGAGGCATACATAACTCAGGTGCTGCAGATGCCCCTCCTGCCAGCACTGCAAAGCTCCCTGCAAGGCCGCCTATTACGATATTGAGCCAGCTCCTCCTCTTAAGCCATACTGTGTAAACCACTGCATAGACAAACCCTCCGAGGAAGAGGTGTATCCCGGCCATATAGTTAATCATCTTGAAGGTAATGAGGATGGATGTGGCAAAGAGTCCAATCGCGATAATGAGCACGGCCTTTGAATGCCCAACAGCTCCAGAGGGGATGGGCCTTCTCTTCGTCCTCTGCATAACCGCGTCTATATCCGTGTCAAAGTAATGGTTGAATGCGCTTGCGCCGGCAGAGGCCATCATGGTAGCGACAATGAGCAAAAATATATTGGCAAAAGAGATGTTACGATGGGCAGAGATGAGGCCGACCACAGCGCTGAATGTGATGAGCGAGCATATCCTGAATTTAAATAACGGGAGGTAATCTTTGACAGCTGTTTGCATAAGACCTCCATACCTAACACCGCCCCCTTTGAGCAAAGGGGGCGGTGTATGCCATTTCCTTATTTATTTGTTATACCCATACGGATCCCAGTCTTCATCAACCTTTACAGGCTGAGTAAAGTTCCCCGGAGGCGGCGGTGATTGAGTATGTGTCCACTCAAGGGACTTTGATCCCCACGGGTTTTGCGGCGCCTTCTCCCCTTTGATAAGCGAATGTATCAATGATATGAGGATAACAAGCGCGCCCAGGAATATGATGTAAGAGCCGAAGGTTATAAACTGCTGTATCGGCTGAAACTGGGGGAACTGGGAGTAGCCATAGTATCTTCTCGGCATACCAAGATAACCCAGATAAAGCCACGGCAGAAATGTGAGGTTTACACCGGTAAAAAATAACGCAAAGCCGAGCTTGCCGAGCGTTTCGCTGTACATCTTTCCTGTAAGTTTCGGCCACATATAATAGGTTCCGCCGATAATTGCGGTAGTCACTGAGACCGCCATAACATAATGGAAGTGGGCGACTATCCACTGGGTTCCGTGGATGTGGATATATATTGATGACATGGCATTCGGTATGCCGGTCAGCCCTCCGATAAGGAATAAGAAGAGAAAACCTGTGGCATAGAGCATCGGGGTCTTAAAGTCAATGGAACCCTTCCAGAGGGTGCCCACAAGGCCTATCAGAAGAATTCCCACAGGCACGCTTATAGCGAGTGTCGTGAAGACCTCTATGATGATAATCCACTGAGGCATCCCTGAAACAAAGATATGGTGAATCCATACAACGCCGCTTAAAGCCACAGTACCCCAGATGCCGCCGTAGACAACGCCATTGTAATTAAAGACCCTGTTCCTTGTGAATGTGGCGACTATCTCATAGAGAACGCCGACAGCAGGCAGCAGGATAACATAGACAGCAGGATGGGAGTAGAACCAGAAGAGGTTCTCGTAAATGAGCGGACTGCCGCCCATTGCCGCATTGAAATAGTTTGTGCCAAGATACTTGTCCAAGGAAAGCATCGTGACAGCCGTGCCGAGGATAGGAACAAATATAAGCTGAATCACAAACGCAGCCATGAGCGCCCATATGAATATATTCAGCTTGCCCCATGTAATTCCCGGAGCCCTCATGCGGATTATAGTGGTCAGGAAGTTAACACCGCCGGCAATGGATGAGAAGCCTATGAGAAGAACGGTAAATGTGTAAAACGCGGTATTGCCGGGGGTCTTGATGGAATACGGCGGATAGCCAGTCCACATGATATCCGGCGGATCCGGTATTACAAAGGTGAGAAGGGCCAGAACAATGCCCATCCAGAAAAGCCATACGCTCAGGGCATTGAGTCTCGGAAACGCCACATCCTTTGCGCCGATCATGAGCGGGACATAGTAGTTTGCAAAGTAGCCGGTGAGCGCGGGTATCTGGTAGCCCAGTATCATTGCTGCGCCGTGGAAATAGAGCCACACATTGTAGTTCGTCGGGTTATTTGTTATTGTCCCCCCCGGCGTAAGCAGTTCTGTCCTCATGAGCATGGCCATAAGCCCTGCCACAAAGAAGGCTGCAAAAGAACCTATCATATAGAGGACAGCGATCCTTTTATGATCTGTTGTAAATATCCATTCTTTAAGGCTAAAGCCTGAAGTGTATGTCTCTGCTCTAACACTCATACCGCCCCTCCTTCTTTTGGTTTATTCTCCCCTTTTGGTTTATTTTCATCAACCCATTTGTTAAATGCATCCACAGGCATGACAATGAGCTTGCCGTACATGCCCGAATGGAGCACGCCGCAGAATTCAGTGCAGGTAAACACATGTTCCCCTGCTTCCTTGGGATAGAACCACAGATAGTGAACCGTGCCTGGCAGCATATCCCACTTGACACGGTAATCAGGGATA
The DNA here is from genome assembly GCA_016200645.1 of Deltaproteobacteria bacterium. Lineage (GTDB taxonomy): Bacteria > Desulfobacterota > GWC2-55-46 > UBA9637 > UBA9637 > JACRNJ01. Next base: position 4,958 of record JACQEJ010000199.1, read on the forward strand.
AACATGGTGTGGATTACATCGCTACTCTGGAGTGTTACCTGGATGGGTCTGCCGACAGGGACGCGCATCTCATTCTGCGTTGTTATGCCTTCCGGATACTTTATCTCATAACCCCACATGCGGCCCGTAGCCTCTACTGTGTATGCATTCTGGGGGACATTCCTAAAATCCCTCCAGTGAATAAGGTTCTCCAGGCCAAGATATATATCATCGGCCATGAAGATAAAGACTGGAATCAATACCCAGCCAAATGCCGCTATTGGCTTGAGTTTTGTGGCAGAGCCTGTCTCATTCGGACTCTTTCTCCTGTATTTTATCAGGAGATAGGTGGTTACTATCGCAAAGATAACGCCTATGACAACAATATCTATCATCAATTCTCTCCACAGCTCATCCCATCCTTCACTCGGCGTAGTGTATTCAGGGCCGGCCATTTTCGCCGCATACACTAAAGACGATAGAAAGATGATAGGGGTGGAGAATAACCCAACCAACCTTTTGACGCTTCTTTTACCCATAATCTCGCTCCTTTCTTTATAGATTCTTAATCACCAGAAATAGACCTGCGATACCACAAAGAACCATACGATATCTACGAAGTGCCAGTACATTGAAGCAGCCGTCACATAGGGCTTGCTTATCTTGCCTGCCAATGCCGGAATAAGGGCGCAGAGGAAGATTGCGAGACCGACAAGAACGTGAGAGCCGTGGAACCCTGTGAGAGAAAAGAACGCAGTGGAGTATACATTTGTCTTCGGGGTAAACCCTTCATGCCAGAGCTCATTCCATTCAAATCCTGTAAACCCTAAGAACAGGGCTCCCAGGGCAATGGTTATGATGAGCCATGTTGTAAACCCGCTCCTGTCATCCTCCTCAAGCCTTTTTTCTGCAAAGTGAATGGTAACGCTTGATGACACGAGAACGATGGTCATAATGATCGGTATAAGAAGCGGCATCTCCGGGGTCCCCTGCGGCGGCCATGAAGGCTGGGTGAGTCTCAGCACCCAGTAGGCGGCAAAAAAACCTACAAAGAGGAGCGCCTCTGCGAGGATAAATATGGGCATGGCCCATATGCTGTGCCCCTCGCTGTAATGATGCTCATCTTCAAACCCCTCCTTAACCCATCCTGCTATTGATATGATGGTCAACGGCGCGCCTATGCCAAGGGAGATTGCTGCCAAAAGAGGGTTTTGGTAGACAAAATAGAATGCAAAAGCCAGTGGCGCGAGAAAGAGTATCCCGACGCTCATAAGAAGCGGCCATACGCTCGTATGCCATGCAAGCTCATGCGCGCCTGCATGCTCTTTGGCATGCCCTACAACTTCTTCCATAATGTGATTACCCATTTCATTTACCTCCTTAATTTTTTTACAACAATACTGCAAGCATAGCAGAATATTTTATTTTTGCCGCATCACCTCCCTTATTAAAACTAATAAGACCTCAATAATCTTTAAAAGTGTAAAAAATTTTATAGGCCGCAGAAATCCTTATATTGATATTGCAAGTTTTTCTTTATCCATTCTTGCGTTCTCTTTTACTTTTGACGCCTTGGCCAGCTCCTCAAAGGTGCATCCCTTCAGATAGTCAATAAACCCTTTCTGCGCCTCTTTCCATACCGTGTGAACAGGGCATATATTATCCTTTGGGCAATACCCTGCGTATATGAGGCATTCATTCAAATAGATGCGGCCTTCCATGGCCTCTATAATCTCAAGAAGGGTGATGTCCTTCGGTATTTTTGCAAGGATAAAGCCCCCATCAACCCCCCTGAACGATTTTACAAATCCCTTTCTCGCCAAAGATTGGAAAAGTTTTGCAAGATATGCAGGCGGCACACCCTGAGCCTTGGCTATCTCCTCTATGCCGCAGGTCTCCCCGTCTGTTTTGAGAGAGAGATGGAGCATGCCCCTTATGGCATATTCAGCAGCCTTGCCTAATCTAAACACATAGCCTCCACGATTAAATATTATTAAGACCTTCTTTATCTTATTTTAACATTTCTGTCAAGAGTTTTTTTTTGGCGCGGGGTTTACGAGCCGAATATCGGAGAGCTTCTATATGCATCAGCAATAGATTTTAAAAATACCTTCAGAACAGCAGTAAGAGGAACCGCAATGAGGACGCCAAATAATCCCAAAAGCTCTCCCCAGACCAGGATGGAAACCACCGTAATTACCGGATGGAGTCCTATCCTGCTCCCGATAAGTTTTGGGGTTATCCAGTAGGCCTCCAGTATCTGCACCGCTGCAAAGGCTGTTATCACATACAGGGGATGCCAGAAATCCTGGAACTGAAGCAGGGCCATTGTTGCGCTGAGGAAAATTCCGACTACAAGGCCCATAAAAGGGACAAGAAAGGCCGCCCCTGCAATCACACCGATTAAAAATGACAACTCCACCCCTATGACGTAAAGGCTGATACTGTACAGGATGGCCATGATAATGCAGAGGATAAGCTGGCCTCTGAGAAAGGCGCTCAACACATAATCTATTTCATCCCATTTTATATCAAACCAGTTTCTCTGCTTCGGAGGTATGTAGTACCACACGATCGTCTTCAGCTTTTCAAAATCCCTGAGCATATAAAAGATATAGAATGGCATGATAAGAAATCCCAGAAGGGCTATGACATAACTGATCGTGCTTTTGAAGGCAGAGGACAGCCACGCCAGGAGCATGGAAACAACATCCGGAGACAGCCCTTTCATATAGTTTCCAATACTGTTTAAAAACTCTCCTATAGTTGTTGGCATATCTTTTAACATAAACATATTTTTTAATTTTGGCAGCATGGTATTCCCGAGGCTTGCGATATACGAAGGAAGCTTTTCACCTGCGATAGTTATTTCTCGCTGAATGACTGATAAAAGGCTTGACAACAAGAAAAAAGAGGCGATAAGAAGGATTGCCAGGATAAAAACGGCGGCAGTGGTTCTGTGAACCTTCTTCCGTTCCAGCAGCTCAACAAGCGGGTTCAGGAGATACGCCACAAAAAACGACAGGAGGATAGGGATAAAAACCACCCTCAAGATATACAGGAGAGAAAGCATGAGAAATATAATAATGGCAATCAAAATGTGTTTTGCGAATCTCCCCTTTTCCAATGTCATGTAATCTCTCCCATGGTCTTTATTCCGCGATACATATACTGGAGGCCGGATAAGACGGTAAAAACCGCCGTTGCCACAACAAAACCATTCCATGCCGCAGGATATTTTTTAAAAGCGCAAAGGGTAATAATTATGGTCAATATCTGAAACACCGTGGTCATCTTGCTTGAAAGGGAAGGATGGATATCCAACCCCTTGCCCATGAGAGATATTACTGCAATCCCCGCAAGGATTATGATATCCCTGCTTACCACGATCACGGAAAGCCAGCCCGGCAGCATGCCTTTAATAGTCAGGCTGATATATGCGGATATAAGCAGCATCTTATCCGCTATCGGGTCGAGATATGAGCCAATGACTGTCCTCTGATTCAGCACCCTGGCCAGCAAACCGTCCAGGCCGTCCGTTATACCCGCCATAATAAAGATAACCAGGGCCATCCACAGGTCATTCTGAATGACAAAGATGATAAATATCGGAACCAGCAATATTCTGAATATGGTCAGGAGATTTGGGAGATTCATGGTTGACAGCAAAAGCTATGAGCTATGTTTTTTCATGGCAGCCAATCATAATAGCCCTTCTGAGGTCTTTCCTTTATAATAATTTTGCTCATCGGGATAGTTGAAAAAGCCGTATCCACTACCCGTTGTATGACAGGCTCGTAAGCCTTTATAACCCCGAGTTCAACAACGCTTTTCTCCAGATTTATGTCGGAATCCTTGGTGTCAAATTTCGCCTCCCACAATCTCTCACCGGCAGCGCTGTTATACAATGCAAATTTAACGGCTATCCTCTGCGACGCATAATGAAGAAAAAGGGTAGAGTCCCATTTGGTAATCGTAGTATACAGCACAGCATCGGCGCCGATGATTGCCGCCAACTCCCCCGGAGTCTTATCATGAACCCCGTCCCTTGTTATCCCGCTGCGAAGGAGTTTGTCATCAACGGCCTCCAGAGGGAGCGGAGAATAGCCCATCTGGATAAGTTTTTCCTGCGCCAGTGTCCGAAAAAGGTAGCTCGCATCCTTATCCTGAATATCGCCGGCAACAGGAAGCACAGCGATTACCCGCGGCATCTTCCTGTTATAATCCGGCGCCAGGGTGTGTTGCAATGCGCCGCCGCAGCCGCTGAAAAAGAGTAAGCAGTAAGCAGTAAGCAGTAAGCAGTAAAAAGAAAAACAAGATTTTTTTCTTGCTTCTGGCTGCCGTCTTTTATTTCGCATCATTGATTTACCCCCACACCAAAGATTTTGGTGTGGGGGTTTACCTGCCCTTTCATCGGAAAAAATCTTACCTCTATTCGGTCTGCAGAAAACCAGCCTGATACAACCGAAACCTCTATTTTCCAATCTTTCATATCCATAGCCATAATTTCCTGTTGTAAGGCATGTACCACTCCTGTCGTCTCCACAGTCAATTCTATCTTATCTCTAGCAAAGGAATTGTATCGTATATTTTTTACACCTGCGGCCTTTGCAAGATTGCTTCTGAAAAGCTCAAATCCTTTGTAGTTTCTAAGATTCAGGAGAGTGACAGCGACCGTCCTGGCCTCTCCCTCGCGAATAATGCCTGCGCCGATAAGGTCTTTTGTCAACAAATCAACGTCAATATCCGCCTCTATGTAAGCATTATATATGGGGACGCCGCCTTCCGCCAGAGAAACTTCATCTTCCATTATATCTTCGGAAAGGAGGCGGTAATTTAAGATGTAACGGCTTGCATTACTGTATATCTTATCATCCAGAAGCGGGAACAGGGCATCCAGTTCTCCCTTCGGGATAATAGTCTCTGCAACCTTGGCAACAGCCCTTTTAAAAGCATCCTCCAGGGCTAAATTATCAGCATCTGCGATATTTTCAGACACTGCAACACTCCCCATGGCCTCTATGTGAATGATCTTGTTGTTCTGCGAAAGTGCAGGGGATGCTAAAAAAAATACAGCAAACAGAAGCACATATGACTTATAGGACCTATTTTTTTTCACCCAAAAAACTCCTTTACTGCAGCCATTATATCTTCTTTTTTATCAGGCGCAAACCATCTTATATCCGCTTCCCTTCTGAACCATGTCATCTGCCGTTTGGCATATCGCCTGGTGTTTTTCTTTATCTCCAGTACGGCATATTCAAGGCTATATTTATTCTGAATATACCCTATCATCTCCTTATACCCCAGCCCCCCCATTGCCTTAAGGTCAGGCGAATAACCCATATCCAGAAGTCTTCTTACCTCTCCTGCCAAACCGGCCTTAATCATACTATCTACTCTGTCCTCTATGGCTTTGTAAAGGAAGTTTCTCTCAACGGATATGCCGATATTTAACGCTTCATACGGCTCTTCAGAAAAACTATGCTCCTTTTGAAAGGCGGAGATGGGCTTGCTGGTCAGAGAATAAACCTCAAGGGCGCGGATAACCCTTGTCAGATTGTTAGGATGTATTTTCGCCGCTGCATCCGGATCCACCTCTTTGAGTTTCTCATAAAGATAACCTGGCCCAAGGTTTTCGGAGGCTAATTTCCTGCGAAGCCGCGGGTTGGAACCAGGTCCTTGAAAAAGCCCTCTGGTAAGCGCCCTTATATACAAACCGGTGCCGCCGACAACAAAAACATTCCTACCCCTTTCGCGTATTTCATGGATTGCCCTTGACGCCTCTTCCCGGTATCGCGCCGCGGTAAATTCCTCATCGGGATCCGCCGCATCTATCAGATGGTGCGCAACCCTCTCCCTTTGCCCTTGCATCGGTTTTGCCGTGCCTATATTCATGGCGCGGTAGACCTGCATGGAATCCGCGCTGACAATCTCGCCATTAAATCTCTCCGCCAGTTCCACGGCAAGGGCAGACTTTCCGGATGCTGTTGGGCCGACTATGACAATAAGTTTTATCTTACGCATTGCTAAAGCCTTCAGCCTATCTTTATCTCCTTTTAAACATCTTCTCCATCTCCAGTCTTGATATGGCCTTGATAACCGGCCTTCCGTGCGGACAATTGCCGGAAAAATCCGCCTGAGCCAGATTTTCCAAGAGGGCCTTTGCCTCTTCATGGCTCAGCGGTCTCTCCCCCCGTATAACACTGTGGCATGCAATGCGTATCAATATTTCATCCAACCTATCCTCTATCATGGAACTGATCTCTATTGATGCCAGCTCATCCAGCAATTCCTTTATCAACCCCCTGCAATCAACATCGGAAAGCATATCAGGCACGCTTCTGATAATTAAGGTATTGCCGCCAAACGGCTCAATATCAAAGCCCATCTTCATCAAGGCCTGTAGAGCGCCTTCCGCTGCACCCTTTTCTTGCAGAGAAAGCTCAACTTTCTGCGGCAACAGAAGCATCTGGCTTGTTATACGGCGGCTTTTATAGTAATCTCTTTTGAGTTTCTCAAAGGCAATCCTCTCCGCTGCCGCATGCTGGTCTATGATATAAAAATCATCATCTCTCTGGCACAATAAATATTCTGACCATAACTGGCCTATGATTTCTAACTCGCTGAAAAACAGCGTTTTGGCATCTCCAGTAGACTCATCGAATTCTGTTTGGCAAGACAGCGCATCTGAACGTTCTGTCCCAAAGATAGAATCTGGCTTAAATTGTGAAACAGCGGCATAACCCAGAGTCCCCTCCCCAACCCCTCCGGCGAGCATCCTGTTCTCGTATGGTCTGACAAAAGAGATGTGAGAAGATGACAGCGCGGCTTCTATTGCCTTGCTTACAAGTTCATACACACCTCTGGGGCTCTTAAACCTCACCTCGCACTTTGTCGGATGCACATTTACATCCACATGCCGGAATGGAATGGTTATAAACAAGATAGCAAAGGGATATTTGCCGTGTGCAAGACAGTTTCTATAGCCGCTTACAATGGCATGATTTATTCCCCGATCTCTAATCCAGCGGCCATTCACATAGATAAAAAGCCCTCTGGCGGCGGGGGAGGCGGTTTCCGGCTTTCCAATAAAACCATGCGCCTTAAGGGCATCATCCCCTGCCTCCACAGGGATAATATCTTTTAAAAACGCCTTCCCAAAAATATCCGCAATTCTCATTTTCAAATCAGCCTTTGCGGATGTCTCCAGCAGAGAGGCATTATTGTGATACAATTTGAATCTTATAGATGGATATGCCAGCGCGAGTCTTGTAAGCGTATCGGATACATGGCCTGTTTCTGTGGAAACTGACCGCATAAACTTGAGCCTTGCGGGTGTGTTGAAAAATATATCCCTTACCTCAATGGCGGTGCCGTCCGCGCAACCGGCGTCGCCCATATCTTCTATCTTTCCGCCTTTTACCTTTACCGCCGTCCCGGCGATCTCGCCGGAGGGCTTGGTAGTCAAACTAGTTTCAGATACAGCGGCTATGCTGGAAAGCGCCTCGCCGCGGAAACCCATGGTGTTAATAGAATACAGGTCTTCTTCCTTGAACAGCTTGCTGGTTGCGTGTCTTTCAAATGCGGCCATTGCATCATCTCTTGTCATGCCTTCGCCATTGTCAACAACCTTGATAAGTTTTCTCCCCCCGTCCTGGATAGAGATGGATATATCCGTTGCCTTCGCATCAATGGAATTCTCAACAAGCTCTTTTACAACCGATGCAGGCCTCTCAATAACCTCGCCGGCGGCAATCTTTATGGCAAGGGCCTCCGGCATTATCTTTATCTTATTGCGCTCAGGCATAGAATGATGGTAAGACAATATTGTCTTTAAGTCAACCCCGTTAGAAGCTCGCTCATAGGAAACGATTTGCCATCACCATGAATTTGTCTCTGGCTAAGGAAGTTTCTAACGGGGCATCTGATTTTTATCATAGTAAGGAATCAATGGATAAGGTAGATTGCAACAAGCAGCCATATTTGCTACTATCTTATCTGCGATGGAAAAAATATTGCTTACACTTTTTATTCTCACATTCATTGCGCTCATCCTGAATCTCCCTTTTGGCTATTTGAGATCAACGGCAAAAAAGTTCTCCCTCAAATGGTTTCTCTACATCCATATACCGATACCGTTTGTAATTTTAATGAGGGTATGGTTAGGGTTTGGCTACAAGGCAATCCCTCTCTTGCTTGTAGGGTCAATGCTCGGCCAGCTTCTCGGCGGATACTTTAACAGGGTAAAATTGTCATGATGTCTGCAAAAGGACCGACAAGACTAGGGCATATTATAGACTCATCGTTTTTCTCTCCCGACCTTGAAACATTCGGGAAAGGGTTTTTGGTTTACAAAATATGGCCAAAGGCAGTAGGACCAGGTATAGCAAAAAGGGCAAGGCCATTAAAACTTTCAGGAAAAATCCTCTCGGTAACAGTAGACACATCCGCATGGATGGAAGAGCTGAAATATCTGAAAGAGGACATCATAAAAAAGATAAATGATGAGCTTAAAGAGCGAACAGTGGAAGACATTGTCTTCCGCCTCGGGAAAATCCCTGAGAAAGATAATGCAACCCCGCATCCTGCAATTCGCCCATCGCAATCCCAGCGGCAACTAACCCAAAAGGAAATAAATGCCATTGACAGATTGGTAAGTCCTATTAGGGATGATGAGTTAAGAGAAATTATCCGGAGGGCTATAAAGAGATGGGAATTGTGAATTGTGAACTGTGAGCAATTAACAGTTAACAATTTTAGATATGCAGTTCAATCTATATATCCAGATTCGCAACTTCCAGCGCGTGGGTTTCTATGAACTCCCTGCGCGGCTCAACCTCGTCTCCCATAAGCCGTGTGAATATGCCGTCCGCCTCAACCGCATCCTCAACCTTTACATTCAGGAGTGTTCTCTTTTCAGCATCCATAGTGGTTTCCCAGAGTTGTCCGGGGTTCATCTCGCCGAGTCCTTTGTACCGCTGGATGTAAAGCCCTTTTTTGCCAAGCTCCAGCACATGGGTTATGAGTCCGTTAAAGGTATTGATCTTTCTTTCTTCTTCCGCGCCTTTTAAAACAAACGGCGGCTCTCCAAGGCTTTTTAATTCCTTGCCTATCTGCCTGAGTTCCTGAAACTCCGGAGAGTGCAGCAGATCCCAATCTATCACGGTCTCAATCACAGCGCCGTCTCTCTTTGACAGCGCCTTGATGGTAAAACAGTCGTGCTCTGTGTCTTTATCTGTAGAAAATTCTATAGGCATAATATCAGGGTGGAATGTCTTTATATAAGTCTTGACATCCTCTATCAGATTGTTTACAGCCTTGGAGTTTTTAAGCGTATCCGCGCTGAAGCCGTCTTCCAGCGCAAACGCAGCCATGATCTCCCCTTCCCTTCTCCGCTTGTGAAATCTTTTTATGATGCCCTGAAATCTTGCCGCGCCCTTCAGCATATTGAAAAGGGACTGGCCTTTTACCTCTGTCTTTGAGCCCTTTGGCCTGAGGGTGAGCCCTTCCACCGCGGCCTCAAGGATAAAATCCTCCAGCGCGGTCTCGCCCTTGATATATTTTTCCACCTTGCCACGCTTGACCTTAAAAAGCGGAGGCTGGGCAATATATAAGTATCCGCCTTCCACGAGCGGCGTCATCTGCCGGTAGAAAAATGTGAGGAGAAGCGTCCTGATATGTGAGCCGTCCACATCCGCATCGGTCATAATGATAATCTTGTGATAGCGGAGTTTTGCAGGATCAAAATCCTCTTTGCCTATGCCGCAGCCGAGCGCGGTTATCACCGTCCGTATCTCTTCATTGGAGAGCATCTTATCGAACCGCGCCTTTTCCACATTCAGAATTTTTCCCCGAAGCGGCAGAATCGCCTGAAACCTTCTGTCCCTTCCCTGTTTTGCTGAGCCTCCTGCGGAGTCTCCCTCAACGATGAATATTTCGCTCAGCGCAGGATTTGATTCCTGACAGTCCGCAAGTTTCCCCGGAAGAGATGACGCATCCAATGCGCCTTTTCTCCTGATAAGCTCCTTTGCCTTTCTTGCCGCCTCCCGCGCCCGCGCGCCTTCCGCAGCCTTTTCAACAATCTTTTTTGCCACAGACGGGTTCTCTTCCAGAAATGCGGCCAGCTTGTCATTAACAATAGCCTTTACATAACCCTCAACATCGCTGTTGCCAAGTTTCGTCTTTGTCTGTCCTTCAAACTGCGGATTCGGAAGCTTAACGCTTATAACCGCAGTAAGCCCCTCTCTTACATCGTCCCCCTGAAGCCCTTCCTTCAGGTCTTTGAGCAGATTGTTGGCGGACGCATAGCTATTGATCGTCCTTGTGAGCGCGGATTTGAAGCCCACGAGATGCGTTCCGCCCTCTGTGGTATTGATGTTGTTTGCGTAGGAAAAAATATTTTCGGAATAGCCGTCGTTCCACTGCATGGCGATCTCCATCTGGATTTTTTCCTTTTCTCCGGAGATATAAATAACCTTGGGATGAACAGCAGTTTTGCTTTTGTTCAGATGCTCAACAAACGAGGTAATGCCGCCCTTATACTGGAACTCATGCTTCTTGTCATTCCGTTCGTCTTCAATGGTAATGCGGATTCCGGCGTTCAGGAAGGAGAGTTCACGAAGCCTCTGCGAAAGCGTGTCAAAGCTGAACTCGGTTGTCTCAAATATTTTTTTATCCGGCTTAAAGGTAACACGGGTGCCTGTCTTCTGTGTCTTGCCTACAACCTTAAGCTGCTCAGCCGGTTTGCCTCCTTCATAGCGCTGTTGAAAGACCTTGCCGTCTCTTTTTATCTCCACCTCAAGCCATTCTGAAAGAAAGTTCACTACTGTAACGCCCACGCCGTGCAGGCCGCCGGACACCCTGTATGCCTTGTTCTCGAATTTTCCGCCTGCGTGAAGCTCGGTAAGCACCACCTCAACCGCAGGCTTTTTCTTCTGCGCGTGCATCTCCGTAGGTATGCCCCTGCCGTCGTCAATGACCGTAACGCTGTTGTCGGTATGTATCTTGACTTCCACATTTTTGCAAAAACCCGCCAGCGCCTCGTCAATGGAATTGTCAACAACCTCATATACAAGGTGGTGCAGCCCTGCGACGCCGGTTGAACCTATATACATGGCAGGCCGCTTTCGCACAGCATCAAGACCGCCCAAAACCTTTATGGATTCCGCGCCGTATTCATCTTTATTTATTTCTTCCTTTGCCAATTTCTTTCCTCCCCGGATTTATGGTTGATTCAATTTAATAAGAAATAATATCATATTACAATATGTAAA
>JACQEJ010000035.1 GCA_016200645.1 Deltaproteobacteria bacterium
CAGTTGCGTAGAATCGGACAAAGTCAGAAAGACCGAGGCAGGAAAGGCGCTTCGGGCTACGCCCTCCGTGCCTTTCCTGCAGAATCAAAAAGCGGACATTTCATTTGCTACAAAAGCGGACATTTCTATTTGTTGACAACAAACCCCGAAAATTATGTTGCAACAGAGCCCCGTATCCTATAAACTAAAATATATGCACTTCTCGGAGACAGATTTGAAATCTGCCTCCGGTGTGCTGAAGGGAAGGGGATAATGTTCGGCATAGGGATTTCAGAGCTTATTTTAATTGCTGTCATAGCCCTTATTGTCCTTGGACCGGAAAAACTCCCTGAGATTGCCAAGGCCCTGGGCAGGGCGTTTGCTGAATTTAAAAAGGCGACGGAAGAAATAAAAAATAGCGTAAAAGAGGTTGATTTCGAAAAGAAAGCAACCCATGCATCAACTGAATCATCCATGGCAATGAAAACACCTGAACATACCGCACCCGACTGCCAATCAGGCAGTTCGGTAAAGACATCAGTGGATGCCCGCCGAAAAGAAGCGCAGCAACCGCAAACAAACTCTGCAAAAGAGGCCGGGGAAGATACAGGAACGCTATAGCCATGCAGCAAGACAGTAAAATGTCGTTTACCTCTCATCTGGCTGAACTCAGAAAGAGGCTCATTATATGTGTTGTGGCTGTTGCAGCGGGATTCGGCATCTCATACAACTATTCGGATGAGCTCTTCAAGATCCTTGCAAGGCCTCTTCCTCCGGGCACAACCTTTTCCTTTATCAGGCTCATAGAGCCGTTTCTCACCTACCTCAAGGTGTCTCTGGTGTCGGGCATATTCCTGGCAAGTCCGGTTTTGATTTACCAGCTCTGGGCATTCATTGCCCCGGGGCTTCATGAGAATGAAAGAAAATGGGTTTGGCCCGTTGTCTTTTTTTCCACGGTTTTATTTATAGGCGGCGTAGCCTTCGGCTATCTCCTTGTTATCCCTTTCGGTTATACTTATTTTCTCAGCTTTTCATCAGGCACCATCCGCCCCATGCTGAGTATGGATGAATATTTCTCATTTACAACAAAATTTCTGCTGGCATTCGGGCTTGTATTTGAGATGCCGATTTTCATCCTCTTCCTCTCGCTGTTCGGGGTTGTAGATGCGCGGATGCTGTCTGCCTACAGAAAATACGCAATCCTCGCCATATTCATTATCGCTGCAATCATTACCCCAACCCCCGATGCCTTCAGCCAGCTCCTCATGGCGGCGCCTATGCTTGTGCTTTACGAAGTCGGCATCATCATAACAAAGATATTCGGGAAAAAGCGGACGCCGGAGGGAGCAGAGAGATGAAAACAATCTTCCTTTTGATCATATCAAATATATTCATGACGATTGCCTGGTATGGACATCTGAAATATAAGGAAGCACCACTGCTTAAAGTCATTCTGATAAGTTGGTTTATCGCCTTTGCGGAATACTGCTTTCAGGTGCCTGCCAACCGCATCGGCCATTACCAGTTTTCTGCGGCGCAGCTCAAGACCATGCAGGAGGTTATTACCCTGGTTGTATTCTGCATCTTCTCTATAGTTTATCTCAAAGAAGGGCTGCGATGGAATTATCTTGTGGGATTTACCATGATGGCGGGCGCAGTATTTTTTATATTTAAAAAATGGTGAACCGCCCTACGCCCTCTTTCCCGCCAGAGACGCGATTGCCTTCTTTCTCTCCTCTTCAAAAATGCCTTCCCTGTAGAAAAATATGTGCAGCCCTTCAAACAATTTCAAAAGCTCATTGGGTTTGAGCAGGAATTCCGGATTTTTTGGATGTCCGATTGCCTGCTGCCCCAGAGTAAATGTTTCAAAGACTACAACCCCTCCCCTTTTCAATCCGCCTTTTATTGACGGCACAAGCGTTCTCTGGAGATAGTTAAAATTTACGATCAGGTCGTACCCCTCTTCAGATATCCGATAATTTTCCAAATCGGCCTGAATAAAATTTACCTTCACCCCCTGTTGTGCCGCTGCCTCTCTGCCTCTTTCTATTGCCATACCTGATATGTCTACAGCATCCACATCATACCCATTCTTTGCAAGAAAGACAGCATTCCTCCCCTCGCCGCAGGCTATATCCAGCGCCTTTCCTTTTGGCAGGAGTGGAAATAGATCTATGAGCAATTTGCCGGGATTCTTTGAGGAGACATACGCTCCGCTGGCATATTTCGTATCCCAATCCGGCATATTTCTACAACTCACCCCTCAATGCCACAGGGGTCGCAATAGCCGATTCATATTCCGCTTCTTGAATATCATGCTCCATGAGCATCCTTGTGAGGAGAAAATTCTGCCTCTTCTCCACTCTTGCCATCTTCGCATAAGGATTAAAATACCGTGGATTGGGCAGTATCACGGCAAGGAGGGTCGCCTCCTTCAGATTCAGTTCCGATGGCGATTTTCCAAAGTAATATTCTGATGCCTCGCCGATTCCATAAACCCCGGGCCCCCACTCAACGATGTTCAGGTATAATTCCAATATCCTCTTTTTTGTCAAAACATTTTCAAGGCGATAGGCAAGATATGCCTCTTTGAGTTTTCTCGTAAGTGTCTTTTCCTTGCTAAGATAGAGATTCCTGGCAAGCTGCATGGTGATGGTGGATGCGCCCCGTGCAAACCGCTTTTTCTCTATATCCGTTTTGATGGCGCCCTTCAACTCATCAAGGTCAAAGCCGTTATGTTGAAAAAATGCATCATCCTCGCTGGCAATTACAGCATTGATAAGATGCGGAGAGATTTTATTCAAAGGAACCCATGAACGGTTCTTTATCCCGACTATCCAGTCTTTTGGTTTTCCCCGTGCATCCTTTACCTTTATACAAAGGCCTATGTCCGGTTTTTTCAGGCTTTCAACAGCCGGGAGACTCCTCACCCACAGGCCAAACCAAAGCGCTGCCGCGCCTAAAAGCGCCAGTATGATAATGAAAATTTTCCTGATCACACCCCCTCCTTGCGTGTATATTTCACCGCCCGCATTATACCAAATTAAGCGGCACTCTCAATCAAAAAACTACTTTTTGTCAAGGATTGACCCCGTTGGTCTGCTTTGTTCTGACACTCTGTATGCTGTTCTATTTATGTCGCTGTGTATAATAAAGCTTCTAACGGGGTTGACACCATTCCTCTGTTAAGATAAATTATCTCAATGCATACAAAAAAATCGCTTCCCCTCATCTATCCTATCATAGATAGTTCCCTGGTTCCATTTGACAACATTGAAAAAGTAACCGAGGCTATTGTGAATGGAGGCGCAAAAATCCTGCAGCTCAGGGTCAAAGAGTTTAGCTCCGCAGAATTTCTGGAATCAGCCAGGATTATCAGAAAAATAACACGGGGCAATGGTGTCATCTTCGTGGTAAATGACCGGGTAGATGTGGCGCTTTTGTCCAATGCTGACGGCGTGCATCTGGGGCAGGATGACCTGCCGGTAAAAGAGGCCAGGCAGCTTTTAGGAAACAGCAAAATAATAGGCTATTCTACCCACAATCTGAGGGAAGCAATGGAGGCGCGCAAGCTGCCGGTTGACTATATATCATTCGGCCCGATATTTTCTACAAAAACAAAGCAGGCCGCTCAGACGCCGAAGGGGCTTAAGGGGCTGGCAGAGGTAATAAAGGCAGTGGATATCCCCGTAGTGGCAATCGGAGGGATTGCCGAGGCAAATATAATGTATGTCTTTCAACAAGGGGCTTCCAGCGCGGCCATGATTTCGGACATACTGACTTCACCAGATATTTCAGGAAAGGTGCGTAAACTGATTCTTCAGAGCAATGGCGCGGCAGGGATTTCTTAAATGGCCAGAAAGGTTATTGTAATCGGCGGCGGAGCTGCTGGTATGATGGCAGCGGGGAGGGCTGCGGGGCTCGGGGCAGATGTTACCCTGCTGGAAAAGATGCGGCAGGCGGGCATAAAGATCTCCATTTCCGGCAAGGGGAGATGCAACTTAACCAGCGGCGAAGAGATGGATAGGTTTATAGAGGCATTCGGCCCCAACGGAAGGTTTCTCAGAAATGCATTTGCAAGATTCTTTAGCGATGACCTTATTGATTTCTTTGAATCCATCGGCATAAAAACCACGCTTGAAAGGGGCATGCGCATATTCCCTTTGTCAGGGAGCGCAAAGGATGTTGTAAAAGCCATGCTGATGCATCTGAACAAACAGGGGGTGAATATATTTACCAATACAACCGTAAAAGAGATACTCGCCCGGGACAATAAAGTCCTTGGCGTTGATACCAATAAAGGCGTCTTTTACGGGGATGCTGTAATCCTTGCTGCCGGCGGCGCATCGTATCCTGAGACAGGCTCAACAGGCGACGGGTATGACATGGCAAAAAAACTGGGGCATGCCATTATCCCCATAAGGCCGGCGCTTGTGCCGCTCGAGGTTCAAGAAAGCCATGTCAAAGACCTGCAAGGTTTGGCTTTAAATCATGTAACCGCATCTGTATGCCTTAATGGAGAAAATATTGCAGAGGCCTTCGGCGAGATGCTGTTTACGCATTTCGGCCTTTCAGGCCCCATAATCCTTACGCTGAGCAAAACTGTTGTAGATAGCCTCCCGAAAGGCAAGGTTGCCGTTTCTCTTGACCTGAAGCCCGCCCTCTCAAAGGAAAAGCTGGATCTAAGATTTTTGCGCGAGATAAAAGAACATGGCAATAAAAATCTTGACAACCTGCTGAAAAGTCTTTTGCCCCAGAGCATGATACCTGTTTTTGTAAAACTCGTCGGAATACCTCATGATAAAAAGGTTCATCAGATTACTCAAAAAGAGCGGATGGAGATAATCAATCTTTTAAAGGAGATGAGATTTACCATAACAAGGGCAAGACCATTGGAAGAAGCGATTGTTACAGCAGGCGGAGTCTCAACAAAAGAGATAGACCCGAAGACGATGGAATCAAAGATAGTAAAGGGCCTTTATCTCTGCGGAGAGGTTATAGATGTGGATGCAAAGACCGGCGGATACAACCTTCAGGCAGCATTTTCCACAGGATGGGTTGCAGGGACAATGGCGGCAAAATAGTCAGGAAAAGAAAGATGCTATCAGGGGATACGCCCTGTATGCCAAATGAAAGGATCTCTGTCAACGCGTGTGTGCTATGCAAAACATAAAAGACCTTACCTTGCAAGATATTGGACAACGGCTGACCTCCCTGGGAGAAAAACCTTATAAGGCATTGCAGATATTTGTCTGGGCATTCAATAAAGGCATAAGCTCATTCGATGATATGACAGACCTGCCAAAGGGATTACGGGAAAGGCTCAAAGAAAATTTTTACATTAGCCAGCCAAAGATTATTGCCACAGAAAAATCAAAAGATGGAACAAAAAAACTCCTGCTGGAGTTGGAGGATAAAAACTGCATTGAATGCGTGCTGATACCTGAAGAAGACAGGCTTACCCTCTGCATCTCAAGCCAGGTGGGGTGCCCATTGGACTGCGGTTTTTGCATGACAGGAAGAGGCGGATTTGTCAGAAACTTGAAATTATCTGAGATAATTGACCAGGTCTTTGCAGCGAAGACGCTGCTCCCTGCCGATCAAAAGATTACAAACCTTGTAATCATGGGTATGGGAGAACCTCTTTTGAATTATAAAGAGGTGGTAAAATTTTTAAACATAGCCACGCATCAAAAGGGTCTCGGCTTTGCGCCTAAACGGGTAACGGTTTCAACCGCCGGCATCGCTCCGATGATAGAGCGGCTCGGCAAGGAAATAAAGGTGAATCTTGCAGTGTCGCTTAATGCAACAACGGATGATGTTAGAAACCGCTTAATGCCGATAAATAAAAAATATCCGTTGAAAATTCTGCTGGACGCATGCAAAAAATATTCTGCTGTAAGAAACAGGCACATAACATTTGAATACATACTGATGCAAGGCATGAATGATTCTATTGAGGATGCAAAGAGGCTGGTAAAACTGCTGAAAGGCATAAGGTGCAAGATAAACCTCATACCATTTAATCCGCTCCCTAACACTAAATTTAAAAGGCCGTCGGATAATGCCTTATCAATCTTTCAGAAGATGCTTCTGGACAGCAATTATGTCGCCATAATAAGGGCAAGCAAAGGGGAGGATATTTCTGCGGCGTGCGGACAGCTGAAAGGAAAACTTAAGCGGTAGAAAGGATAATATCACAATGATAAAAACAGAAAGCGAAGAAAAAGAAGAGCTGCGACGTTGCACCATTTTTCTTGAAGAAGAGCAGGTAGAGGCCCTTGATGAACTGGCAAAGGAGTTTCAGAAAAATCTCAAGCAGAAGTGGACAAGGAGCGCGGTGGTAAGACTTGCGGTGGGTAACTTTTTGACGAATATGCAGAAGATGGCGTAGATATACAGAGCGTCATAACTTCGCATACCTGCGTTGCTCCTCGGTTCGTCGTTGCGGCGTATGCTAAAAATACGCCTCACTCCTCACCTTCGTCGCGCCTTGGTCTGCTTTGTTCTGACGCTCTGTATGCGCAACTATTTATGTCGCTGTGTATAGCCACTCCATAGGCAGCATATATTTTTTCTTGCTGTTGCAATCCTTGCAGCAGGGAACAATATTCCCCTTTGTGCTTTTACCTCCCCGTATTATCGGCACAATATGATCCATGGTAAGCTCGGCAGGCCTGCACTTCTTGCCGCAGTAATAGCAGGCGCCGGCGCCCAGTTTATTCTTCCACCACTGGCTGTTTCTTAGCTCCCTGGCCTTTGCCTTCTCCCGTTTTACATCTTCTTCGGTTACCCATGAAATAAAGCTATGCTCCACCATAATGAAATAAGTAGCACAAGTTTAATAAAATGTGAAGTTATTAACTCCGCCCACGGAGGCCGGGCATATTGACTCCGCTCCTTTTTTCAACATGTTGTTTTATCTCTTCAGCTAACCGGTGGGCATGACGCAGCGGTTCCGGGATTCGGTATTTTCTTGTACATATAGATGCGGGGTAAACCCCCACACCAAAACCTTTGGTGTGGGGGTAAATCAGAGGCCGCGCTTAAATATGCTGATGGCAATGGTTACGGTAATCAGGGTAAAGACAGTAAGAAATATAATATCTCCGGTTACAGCCCAGAGGCTTGCATTTTTGAAGAGTATGGCCCTCAGGGCATGGACCGAATAGGTCTCAGGATTCACACTTGAAAACGCCTTAAGCCAAGCCGGAAAACTCTCCACAGGATATATTGCGCCGCTTGGGAAAAAGAATATGACATTTAAAAACCCGCCCAAGACCCCGACAATCCTCGGATGGTTGGCCCTGCCGAGGATGATAAACATCATGCCTAAAAGCCCGAGGGTGGAAAGCACAATAATCGCAATAATAATGACAAGGCTGTAAAGGCTGAGCGTCTGCCATAGATAGATGCCTGTAATTAAAGAGCTAAGAAACAGCACAAGCATGGCTATGGCGGTAGTGATAAGAAGCCCGCTTATAATAAGGCCCATGACAATATCGAGTTTTGTGAGCGGGGTCAGAAAATGGCTTTCCTCAATTCCCAAAAATTTGTCCATCACGATATTGAATACACCTGTTGTCATTGTGCCGAGGAATATGGCCATAATCACAACACCGGGTATAAGCGTCTGGTCATAATCCACCTTTTTATACAGCTCTACCTCGCGGAGTTTTGTTTTCGTCTGCTCCTCGCGCACGGATATAAACTCGTTTTTAAGCTCAGCCAATGCGCCTGATATTGCCATGCGAATGGAATTGGCGGAGATAGATTCTGCGTTATCTAAAAAAAGCCCAAGTTCGCCGCCTTTGCCGTGAATCACATCCCTGCTGAAATTCGGCGGAATAATAAGCGCTCCCTTTAATAACCCTTGTTTTAAATTCTCCAGCGCGATTCCCTGGTCTGACAGGTGATACATCTTGATTGTTTTTGGCCCTGCCTCAAGCGCATGCAGCAATTCAACCACCCTGCGGCTATGAGGCCCATTGTCCATATCAACAACAGCAATGGAGAGATTTTTCAACTCACCCTGAAAT
Organism: Deltaproteobacteria bacterium; assembly: GCA_016200645.1. Taxonomy (GTDB): domain Bacteria; phylum Desulfobacterota; class GWC2-55-46; order UBA9637; family UBA9637; genus JACRNJ01. Next base: position 8,019 of record JACQEJ010000035.1, read on the forward strand.
GAATTTCCGAGAATGACAAGATAAAGTATGGGCATGACAATGCTCATAGCGATTACTATAGGGTTTCTTATAAACCTTCTTAAATCTCTTTCAAGCACTGCAAAGAAACGGGTCATGTTTTTTGCTCCATTATAAAAGCAAAAGGCAAGGTGCAAATATTAGATGAGGGTTTTACTATAAAAAGATATGCGGTGCAATCTGTAAGGCCTTTGCCACCGCATGTCCTCTGTTTACAACATCTAACTTTCTAAAGATATTGAGCAGATGGAATTTGACGGTTGCCTCACTGATGGACATTATTGCTGAAATCTCCCAGTTTGTCTTCCCTTCCATGACCCATTTTATAACCTCAGCCTCTCTGTTTGATAGAGAAGGTTCATAGCCATTTCCATTTCCATTTGAAGACTTATATATCCTGCTAAGTGTATGATGTAGATGCGGCATCAGGAAATCCACTATTCGCAGATGATGCTGATGCGGTTTTTCAGTTGGATTTGCTAAACACAAAAAGGTCGTTATGCCATTTGCTTCCGAAAGAGAAGAAGAAATGCCTTTATTTAACCCTATGTCCATCTTGGTTGACACAATTTTATTCCTTTTATAATCCTTGGCATTCCAAAAACGCGGCCTCGCCAACATTAAAGTTTCGCGAACGAAAGGATTACTGCGAATCATTTCAGGGGTAAAGTAGATACCTAAGTAGTCTTGGGGAAATTTATTATTTATTAATTTATTTACAGTTAGTGAACTGCCATTTCCGATGGCACAAAGAGACATTTCATAAGGTAACAGGAAAGAGACGGTTTTAACGGCCTTAAAGATATCTTCAAACTTATCAGCATCTCTACAGCGTGCCAACCTATCAATAGTCTCCAACAAACTCTGCAGTTCTCCTGTGGAAAGTTCTCTCATTCAACCTCTGTTTATCGTCAAGACAATTTAGATAATTACATCTTCTTATTCTTACCTAACCGAATGGTTAGTTGTGCCGGCAAACACAATTCCATATAATTTTGCAAGTATAGAAGAGTTTGTTTATGAAAAAGGGCTTAGCAGAAATACAGAAAGTACGACCGACGACGGTGCATAAAGATTTCGAAGACGACGTTCTTATTTATAACGAGAGGGGTGTTCTTCCGTCTTTTATTGCGCTATATTCATTGGATCAAGCTGCGCTTGATAGTACCGATAAGTTGCTTTTAGAACAATACTACAGGCCTGTGCAATGTTCAGATAAAAATATTGAGTCTGATAAATTGTTTTTACGCTGCATTCCACAATCTCTAACTCGTAATGATATAGGCTCTATTACCGGAGAAGACACCTTATCAGACCTTATTGGAAAACACTTCGCAAATGATGCTGAGCAATGGGTTCTTCGTTCAGAATTTGTTTGCGAAATGGACCAAATTTTACTTGCAAAACGGTTTCTTCATCGCTCATTACAAATCAACGATTATGAACGCCACATCTTATTCAAGGTTATAGAGAAACTACCGGGGCTGAGTAGCCCAGAGGTGATATACGTCAATATGCATATCGACACGAAGCATTATTTCTTCTATCGAAAACACCATGAGCATGTTCCAGGGCTCATGATATTAGAAGGAGTTCGCCAAGCGATGTATGCCCAATACTATCGTTATTCTAAATACACACGGGAGCAGATTTCGTTAACTATTGAAAATATAAATGTTGATTTCCGCAACTTCATCAATGCTAATTATCCAGTGCGCATCCGTGTAGAAGATGTTCTCATAGCAGCAGAACATAGCTCAACTGATGTAGTAGAAAAAATAGCGACGTTCTTTCAATCCGATAAAGTAGTAGCAGTGGCGACTATGCGTACCAAAGTAATTAAAATGAAATTATTCAAACGGTTGCGTAGAGTAAAGCCGGATGCGAATAATCGATTTATTCCTATAAAAAATATTGCCAAGTCTGCTGCATTTATGCTTGGTGACGGGACAAAAATTGAAGGAACTATGAACGATATGTCCATGTACGGTATTGGTGCAACATTTGATACCGATCTCAACTTTTCGCAAGGTGATTCAATGGACTTCATCATGTTTGTAGAGGGCATAGGCTTCATTAACGGCAAATCTGAAGTCCGCTGGAGCAAGAATGGTGAGGGAAGTAAAAGAGTCGGGTTCAAAATATTAGAAATTACCAATTTGGAATCAGTAAAGTTGCAGGAGGCAATCAAAAATTTCACTTTTCTTAACATCAGCCGTGCTAAGTTATGAGGAAGCAAATGCAAATGGATTTTACTCCTCTTCAAAGAGTCGCGTCAGGAATTTCACGATTCCCCTCCTCTTTGGCTACACTAAAAATTAGAGATATAACACTATCTAATCGGCTATTTTTCCCGGCGATGGGTGTCGATTTGGCGAATCATGATGGAACCTTTTCTGATGCGCTCAGGGAATTCTTGAATGGCATGGTTGCGGGTGGATGTGGCTTGATCATTCTTAGTAATGCCAGTGTCTCGCGTGATTCAATTCTTCAGCCAAAAGGTCTGAAGATGTTCCTCCCTAAACACGCAGAGGCGCTCAAGGCATTTATTCGTGAATCTCAGAGCCAAGGTGTAGTAGTAGGAATTCAACTTCAGCATTATGGCGGCCAAGGTACAACTACATATACTCGTGGCCAAGCTTTACTCACGCCGAGCGGCATCGGAGCAAGTTCGTTACAAAAACTTGATCCAAAGTATCGAACTCGAGAGATGACACAGGCCGATATTGATTTGGTTACGGAACAATTTGTGGCATCTGCCAAATTATGTAGCGACGCTGGCGCAAAGATAATTCAGCTGCAGGCGTCGAACGGATATCTGCTGGGTAGCTTTCTTTCAGGATATTCGAATAGACGCAGAGATGCTTATGGTGGTAGCTGTATAGCACGTGCACGCATGTTGATCGATGTCGTGACATCAATTCGAAAAGCGATTGGTGAGGACATTGTTTTAGGCTTAAGAATCGGCATCGATGATTTTATGGATGAAGAGGGTCAGCTACCAGAGGACCTCAAGGATGTCATGCCAATGTTAGAGGACTCTGGCGCTGATATGTTTGAGGCTTCGTTTGGAGTTGCGGACACTTTTAAGGTGTTATCTGACCGTTCGCCGAAGATGATTGGGTACATCTATGGACAGGTGAAAAAGTTGAAAGGCTATAGCAATGTCCCTGTCGGTTTTGCTGGCTTTGTTGATGGACTTCCTTCTGCGGAAAAAATTATTAGTGATGGAATTGCAGACATGGTAGGTATGGCCAGAGCGCTGTTCGCCGATAATGATCTGATTCTAAAGAGCGTGGAGGGGCGTGAATCTGAGATTTATCGTTGTCTCTGGGATGGAAAGTGTTTTAAAGATAAATATAATCCTCGGTTTGATCGTGTTTATTGTTGTGTAAATCCAAAATACAAGCGTCCGGAGTAATAAAGTGCCGCGCGCGAATGCAGCAAGCCACCGATAGGGCGCCATTTACATTGAATTTAAATTTGACAAAGGTAAAAAATGAAACGATTTGAAAATAAAGTCGCACTTGTCACAGGTGGAACGAACGGAATAGGGTTGGTAGCTGCCAGAACGTTAGCTAAAGAGGGCGCCACAGTTATTGTCAGTGGTCGAGATGAAAAAAAAGGCTTTGCAGCAGCCAGATTGATTAATGAAGATGGCGGATGTGCAGAATTTATCAGCTGCGACGTCTCTGATCAAAAAAATGTTGAAGAGATGATGTTACATATCGCCCGTGAATTTGGTCGACTCGACTGTGCTTTTAATAATGCAGGAGTAACTGCAAAGCGTGCAAATATTGGTGACTCCTCCATTGAGGACTGGCGTCATGTTCTCGATGTGAATTTGCATGGTGTGTACTTTTGTATGCGCAGCCAGTTACGGATGATGAGTGAGGGAAAAGGGGGCGCGATAGTGAACAATAGCTCCGTAGCTGGAATGATGGCTATTTCCGGACAAGGAGCTTACGTAGCTAGTAAATTTGGCGTAGTGGGCCTGACTCAGGCCGCCGCTATTGAGTACGCGCAAGCTACAAATACTCGCGCGGCTGTTCGCATTAATGCGATTGCTCCTGGGCCCATTCTTGGCGGAATGAATAGCGCAGACAATTTAAATGACAATCCGGAGCACACCAGCCGAAAATTATCAGCGACAGCGATGCGTCGTTTTGGACAACCAGAAGAGGTTGCCGCAATGGTTCTGTGGCTTTTATCCGACCAGGCATCATATGTTACTGGTGGAATCTTTCCTGTAGATGGCGGTGCTACCGCAGGAAAATTTTAATCATGAACAGATTGCCGCTTATGAATAAAACTGCCAACGAACATATGCCAAATGTTCTAATTACTGGTGTAAGCAGTGGAATCGGCCGTGCTTTAGCACTTCTGATGCTTTCAGAGGGATATCGTGTTTGGGGAATTAGCCGACGCGTTCCAGAAGATTTAATAACAAAGGACAAATTTCAACACGCGAGTATCGACCTTGCTTTAGGCGAATCGGCAGTACTGGATATCGCCAGATGGCTTATCAAAGAAAACCAACTTAGGTCAATTCTATACCTCTTCTTAAATGCAGGGAGATTTAGTCAACGTATTGCTAATCTCAATCATGTTTCGCTTGAAAGCATTCAATCTGTCATGAACGTAAATGTTTGGGCAAATAAGCTGATATTGGACACTTTTTTAAATGCTGGAGTACATATTGATACATGTGTCGTTTCATCATCAATAGCAGGAGTAAGAGCGCGTGCTGGCAATAGCGCATATGCGCTTTCTAAGGCAACTCTAAATATGTTAATAAAACAGTATGCAATAGAACATCCAGAGATATTTTTTGCAGTTCTGGGTTTATGTAACGTACACACAAGTTTATCTCATCAAATATCGACGTTACCACTCGAAGGTAACTTTCCAGAGATAGAAAGTTTGCGTACTCGTGGTATTTCCCCGGGATATTTGGTAACGCCTCATGAGCGTGCTCATCACATAAACTTGCTGTTAAAAAGTGGTATCCAAAATCATGTCACAAGTGGCGAATTCGCGGAAATTCGCCACCTGCTTAATAGAGTCCAATTGAGCGAACAATGTCACCAGCTGTCTGTCAATTGTTTTAATTATAAAGGGGAAAAAACATGAAAGTCCTTGTCGTATTAGCGCACCCAAATCTTAAAACCTCCCGCATAAATAAAGCCTGGTTCGAGGCGCTCTCCAAGGTCTCAAATGTAACTGTGAACGACCTTACAGCTAACTATCCAAATATGGATATTGATATTCTTGAAGAACAAGCATTGTTGCTACAACACGACCGTATTGTTTTGCAATTTCCTCTTTATTGGTATTCATCTCCGCCAATCCTAAAAGTATGGATGGATCTGGTGTTCCAACCGGGGTTTGCCTATGGTGTTGGTGGTAACAAATTAAGAGGCAAGGAATGGATGATAGCCACATCTGTTGGGAGTACTGAAGATGGCTATAGAGCAGGTGGGCATAATAATTTTTCAATAGATGAACTGTTAAGGCCATTTCAACAATCCGTGAATTACGTTGGAGGCATTTATCGCTCACCATTTTGTTTTTTCCGCGCTATGCTCGTCACTGATGAGGAGATTGAAGCTGGAACAAAACAAATGTTGGCCCATGTATTAAGAGAGGATATTAATCCTGATCGAGAACATGAAAAGTTCGTAATTGAATCGTTCAATGCTATTTTTGCAAGAGCTGAGGATGCGGATGCATGACAATAGATTTTCTTCGACACCAGAAGGGTTATATGGTATGCGGCCATCCGTAAATGGGAGTGTGGTGCATGACCTTGCGTCAATCTACTTACCTAATTATCAGTTCTATGAGCGGCATGAAATCACTCCAGTTGCAGCAACTGCAGATGCAATTCTTGATGCAGTAGAAAATTACGATGATCGTGATGATCCGGTATTAGATGCCCTACTAAAAGTTCGAGAATTCCCTTCGCGTGCGCTCGCAAAACTAGGTTTAAAAAGTGCGTTGACGGCTCGCCCTCGTTTTGGCTTAAATGATTTTTTGCTGCTAGAAAGATCAAGCAACCAGATCGCGTTCGGATTGGTAGGGCGATTTTGGCGGTTGGATTTTGGCTTGATACGTTTAGAAAGTCCGTCAGATTTTAAAAGCTTCTCTAATTCTGGCGCTGCTAAGCTTGTGATGACGTTCTCAGTTCTTCCAAACACAATGTCTAGTCAGCTCTTGCGTACGGAAACTCGTATATGGTGCCCCAATTTAATGTCTAAAGCGTTCTTCATGCCGTATTGGATCGTAATTCGGATTGCAAGTGGTTGGATTCGGCGGCGAGTTTTGGCGCAAATCCAGCAGAATGCCGAAAAAAACTGTGACCCTTCGGGATAATGAAAAGCCATGTGGTAGATACACCTAGAAAAATTAGGGACACATCCCATTTATTGACCTTTCCCCTTCTTTGGCCTTCCTCGCGACCTTAATTTGAATATTCTATCAAGTTTTTGCTCCATTTTCTCTGTAAAACTTTCACTGCCAAATGGGCGGCCATTTCTCGTATAATCTCTTATGTTGTTTATATCTTCTTCTTTAATATTCGCTTTCATCAATTCTATGTAATCTGTCCTTTGCCTGCCTTCAAATAGCATTTCGCCAAGTATCTCGTCTTTTGTGCCGCATATATGAGCCTTTGCGCTTGAATATGAGTAATCTTCGGCTTTCTTCGCAATCTTCGCCCGCACAGGGTTTTGTTCTATGTATCTCGCCACAGCCCATAAATATTTCTCTTTATCTATTATACATGAATGATACCTGCTCTCCCACAACCTGCCTGTCCTCTTACAAGTCCTGTTGATGTATTGGGTATAGCAAAGGGTTACTCCCTGCATCATTTTATACAGAGACTCGTTTTTGGCCGGCCTTGCCAATAAATGCACATGGTTGCTCATAAGACAGTAAGCAAGGATGGGCGAGTTCCATTTATCTGAATATTTCTTGAGGAGGGATAGATACTTGTCTTTGTCTTCTTTATTGAAAAAGACCTTTTCTCTGTTGTTGCCTCGTTGAACAACATGATGGGGAAATCCTGATGCAACTGCTCTGGCTATCCTTGGCATGATGAAATTCTACAGAACAATTGTCTGCTTGTCAACTAAATTGGGATGTGTCCCTAATTACCCAATAAAGGCAT
>JACQEJ010000042.1 GCA_016200645.1 Deltaproteobacteria bacterium
GTACTCCATACCTGATTAGGCCGGGTAACTGCTACATCTCGCAGGAGATATGGATATTTTTTATGCTCCTTCATGCTCATGCTCAGATTCGGCTTGGGATATATTGATTCCAGTCCCATCATCTGCATGAGACGCCTTATGTTATATTCATTTCATATACACAGAGGGCGATGAAAATCGGGTCTGGATCCCCGATTCTACCCGTGCAGCGGCAGGCCTTCTGACCTGCCGGTAAAGGTATTTTTCTATGAAGCAAATGAATGGCAAGATATTGATAACAGGGATTGGAGGGCCTGCTGGAAAGAGCGCTGTAGCATACTTTAAGGGGAAGGGGTTTTTCATTATATCCCTTTCCAGCATTTGTTGTAACCTCCTCAACCCAGTTGACACACCCTGAAGGGGCAGGATGAGAAGCAAGAAAGTTTAAACATCCTGATAGGTGGAAGCATGGGCGGAAGATGAAGACAGCAAACAGAAGGCGGTAAGGAGTAAAGGGGCTAATAAGGCTTGAAAATTTCTATATCCTTCATCGGATAATGTTTCATATTTCCTTGTAGCGAGCCGCAATTTCATTTCTCCGGCAGTGGCGGCATTTTCGATTTTTTCAAAATTACATTCTCCGCTCAACACTCTTCCCGTGCGCCTCCAGGCCTTCTATTTCCGCAAATCTTACTACCGCCTTATCCAGTTTTTTCAGCCCTTTTTTGGAGAAAGAAATTACGCTGGACCTCTTGATGAAATCTTCGACGCCGAGCGGAGAGGAAAATCGCGCGGTAGTTCCTGTGGGGAGGGTGTGATTCGGGCCTGCCATATAATCGCCCAACGCCTCGGGTGTATTATGTCCCAGAAAGATTGCGCCGGCATTTTTAATCTTTTTCAGAAGTTTAAAAGGTTTTGCCGTAAAAAGCTCAAGATGTTCCGGGGCAATCTTATTGGCCAGGGCAGCAGCTTCAGTCAAATTTTCCGTAATGATAATTGCGCCATATCTGTCTATAGATGCCTGAGCAATGCGCTGCCTGTTCCGCAGCTCCTTTATCTGCCTTGCAACCTCTTTTGCCACATCATCCGCCATTTTTTTTGATGTTGTCAAAAGAATGCTGGATGCCAGCTCATCATGTTCTGCCTGAGATAGCAAATCAGCCGCAATCCAGGAAGGATTTCCTGCGCCGTCATTGAGAATCAGGATTTCGCTCGGCCCTGCAATCATATCAATATCTACCGCGCCGAACACCAGCCTTTTTGCTGTCGCCACATAGATATTGCCTGGCCCGACAATCTTGTCAACCTTGGGAATGGTCTCTGTGCCATACGCAAGAGCGGCAATTGCCTGAGCGCCGCCGATCCGATAAATTTTGTCCACCCCCGCAATCCTCGCTGCCGCAAGCACATACGGGTTTATCCCGTTTCTGCCGGGCGGCGTTACCATAATGATTTGTTTTACACCGGCAACAACCGCAGGGATGGCATTCATTAAAACAGTAGACGGGTATGCAGCCTTGCCGCCAGGGACATAGATTCCGACCCTTTCCAAAGGTGTAACCAGTTGGCCGAGGATGGTTCCGTCTTTTTCAGCAAAGGCCCATGATTTGCCGATTTGTCTTTTGTGAAATGCAAAAATTCTCTTTGCAGCCAGTTGAAGTATTTTTAAGTCATGCCTTGGAATCTTTTTAAAAGCCTTTTCTATATCGCTTTTGCCACATTGCACATCCTGCTTGCTCAACCGTATGCCGTCGAATTTCTCCGTATATTTGAAAACGCTTCTGTCCCCATGTTGCCTGACATCGTTTATTATGGTCCTTACAGCCTCTTCTATGCCGGAGGTATCGGTTTCACCCCGTCTCACGATGGCTTCAAGATTTTTAATAAAACCTTTCTCTTTGGTGGAAAAGATTTTCATAGTCTCCACATTTTATAGAAGAATCGCTGACGGCGCAAGATATTTTCTCAGGGCTGTTGTCAACAAATACAAATATCCGCTTTTATAGCAAATGAAATATCCGCTTTTTGATTCAGCACGAAAGGCGCGGAGGGCGTAGCCCGAAGCGCCTTTCCTGCCCATGTCTCTCCGACTTTGACCGACTCTACGCAGCCGTCCTCCTTCTTTCCTTCAGTTGGCCTTCCTTCACAGGCATTAAAAAAGTTGCAAGTTGCAGGTTACAAGTTGCAAGTGAAAACTTGAATCTTGAATCTTGCAACTTGTAATCTGCCTGACTTCTTGTGGCAACTCCGTCTGAGTCATGGTCATCCCCTGAAGGAATGAAAGCATGTACTTGTCCCGTTATGTATTTAAACGGGAAAGGAGGATATTTTGGTTGGTGTTAACACGAATTTCTCAAGGTGTTGACATGACATGTTTTTTCGGTTAGCATTATATTAAAATTTACGAGGAGGGGGTTATGAAGCTCAATAATATTGATGTCGCAAAGCTCAAAGGCACGGTAGAGGCCTTGAGTAAAGACCTCTCAAAGGCAAAAAAGACAAACAGGATAGAGGGGGAGTGGAATCTGGGTGACGGTCCGCAGTTCAGCGCCGCTGTTGAATTTGAGAACGGAAAGATGAAGCTTATGGCAGACCAGCCCACATTTCTCGGCGGCGGCGGGCAGCAGCCGGGGCCGATGATATACTGCCTTTACGGCTCTGCATCATGCTATGCCGCAACCTTTGCAACCATGGCAGCCATGGAAGGGATAACGCTCAAAAGGCTGAAGGTAACAGCAGAGAGTTATATTGATTTCTCAAAGGTCTTCGGCCTTTCAGAGAATCCCATAGCAGAGAAGGTGAAGTTTATTCTCCATGTGGAAAGCGATGCGCCGAAAAATAAAATAGCGGAGCTGGAGGAGCTGGCAAAAAAGAGATGCCCGGCGGTCTATTGCCTTACAAACCCGATTAGGCTGGAAACAACATTGGAGATCGGATAGCTTTTATTTTTTCGCAGCCACATAAACCCTCTTTGCCGCATCCATCACCTCTTTGAGAGGCATTTTTTTCTTTTCTGCTATGGCCTTGCAGTCCGCATATTCAGGCTGGATGTTGATCAGGTTGCCCTCTTTTTGTGAAACCTTGACCTTCACCTTTCCATAGGGTGTCAAGACCTCTTCTGTCTTCCGTTCAAGGCAGTATCTGGCAACGAAATGGGTGCGGATGCCGAGGGTTGTTGTTTCCTTAAAGATTATATCCATCACATGGTCTTTTTTATCTTCAGGGCATAGGATATTTAAGAGAACCGCAGGCCTCCCCTTTTTCATCTGAATCGGCGTGAGGAATACATCCAGAGCGCCTTGTTTAAAAAGCCTTTCCATAAGGTATTCGTATATCTGGGGATTCATATCGTCTATGCTGGTTTCCATCATCAGCATGGGCGCGCGGCCGTGCGCCCCTACGCTGTATTCTCCCGTCACAATTCTCAAGATATTCGGAATTTGCTGAAAATCTTTGCTTCCTATGCCATAACCTGTTTTTTCTATCTTCATACGCGGCATATCGCCAAAATCTTGCGCAAGTGTCTTTATGATAGCAGCGCCTGTCGGTGTTGTAAGTTCTGCGGCAACAGGGGATGAGGTCACGGGCACACCTTTTAAAATCTCCAGGGTTGCAGGCGCAGGCACAGGCATCCTTCCGTGTGATGTCTCAACCCATCCGGAGCCCAGGGGTAAAGGCGAGGCATATATCTTTTCTATGCCCAATCGTTCGATGCCGATAGTTGCTCCTACGATATCAACAATGGAGTCCACTGCCCCAACCTCATGGAAATGAACATCGTTAACATTGCACCCGTGCACCTTTGCCTCTGCCTTTGCAAGATTTAAAAAAATGGCGGCGCTTAATTCTTTGACCTTTGCAGAGAGTTTGCTTTTCTGGATAAGATTTTTTATATCAGTGAAGGTTCTATGATGGCGGGATTCTTTGTATTTAACTTTAAGATTTATACCGGCTATATGGTGCCGTTTATCCTTTGAGGCGGATACGGAATAATCTTTTATGGTTAGCCTTTTAAGCTCTCTTTGCAGGATTTTTATATCAAGACCCGCATCAATCAACGCCCCGATAACCATATCGCCGCTTATGCCTGAGCAGCAGTCAAAGTATGCGATTTTCATATCTTCCTCATCTAAATCTTTCCATCAACAATTGCCATGAAAAGATACCAAGAAACTCCTCCAGCGTAATATTCATATCCCAATGTGCCATCATTAAAGACAGGAAATGCCGAAAGTTTTTCTAATCGCTGCTCCTGAACAGGTAGAGGTAAAGGTATAGGTAGAGAAGTCTTTTAGCTGCTTTACTTATACCCCTCCATCAGAATCTCCTGAGCCGCCGCAACGCCCTTGCCGAATTCAACCTTGTGGCCGAATTTTCTGAGAGCCATCTCGATGGACGATATGGCAACGATGATATCAAAGGTGTCAACATAGCCGAGATGCGCAATTCTTATAATCTTGCCCTTGAGGTGATCCTGTCCGCCTGCCATGGTAATGCCCATGTCGTCGCGCAGATATTTAACGAACTTTCCGCCGTCAACGCCTTCCGGCACATACGCGCCGGTCGTGGCGTCGCTCGGGCTGTCAGGCGCAAGGAGTTTCAGCCCCATGGCCTTTACCGCAGCCCGTGTCGCCCGCGCAAGCCTGTTGTGCCGCGCGAACACATTTTCCAAACCTTCCTCTTTCAACATCTTGAGCGCATCCCGCAAACCGATAACGAGAGACGCCGCAGGCGTGTATGCCGTGGTGTTGTCTTTCAGATTTTTCCGCTCTTTCTTGAAATCAAAATAAAATCTCTGGCACTTTGCCGTCTCCATAAACTTCCATGCCTTGTCGCTCAGCGCGGCAAATGCGAGGCCCGGCGGCAGCATGAACGCCTTCTGCGAACCGGACACCAGCACATCAATGCCCCACTCATCCATCGGCGTAGGGAACACGCCCACAGAGGTTATGCCGTCAACGATTAAAAGACAATCCTGACGGTTCTTTGTAAACGCCGCAATTTCTTTTACAGGATGGGCAACTGTGGTAGAGGTCTCGCTTGCCTGCATCAAAACCCCTTTGATCTTTGGATTCGCATCAAGAGCCTTCTTCACCTCGCTCGGATGAACCGCCTTGCCCCACTCCACATTGAGCCAATGGGCCTTTAAGCCATAAGCCTCAGAGATCTTTCCCCACCGCTCCCCGAACTTTCCCCCGTTTACAACGAGGACTTCATCACCAGGCGAGAACAGATTTGTTATTGAACCTTCCATTGCCCCTGTGCCTGAAGCGGCAAGTATCAACACATCCTGCTTTGTCTGAAATATATATTTCAAATCCTCTTTGGCCTCGGCAAATATGGCTGAAAACTGCGGAGTCCTGTGATGGATCATAGGCTGCGCCATGGAAAGCAGCACATTTTCAGGCACCGGCGTAGGCCCCGGCGCCAGCAAAAATCTTTTTTTCATAATGCAAATTCCTCCTGAATTACACTCTATTGGGATTTTATTGCCATGAAAAGTTAGACAGCAAAAATTAACAAAGCCAATGCCTTATGTCAAGAAAAAATATGAAATGAATATGCTCTGTTGTCAACAAATAGAAATGTTGTACTAGCTCACCAATTCAGTAACCTTTGGAGGTTATCAAAAGGCGTTTCATAATTCAATCCACCTCCTTTTTTTATCTTGCTGATAATCTGGGAGAATACACCCTCTTTTTTATGCTTCAATGAATTTACACAGAGAAGAATACATTACCTTATCCAAAAATAGGTTTGCTTTTTTTACGGATTACAGGTAATGTAGCTATATTTGTATATCCCAAAAATCAGATGCTATTTTTGGGATATGAGATATCAGAGGTAAAAATGCTATCCAGGGTGTTTAGCGGCGCGGTTCTGGGCATAGATGCATACATGGTAGAGGTTGAGGTTGATACCGCTTTCGGCAGCCTTCCCTATTTTTCCACTGTTGGCCTGCCTGACAGCGCTGTGAAGGAGAGCAAGGACAGGGTAAAGGCGGCGCTGAAAAATTCAGGCTATGAATTCCCTCCGAAACATATCACGGTCAATCTTGCCCCAGCAAATGTCAAAAAAGAAGGCACGACATTTGATTTGCCGGTAAGCCTCGGTATTCTGTCTGCCGAAGCCGTTGTTAAAAAAGATAAGCTTGAGGATTATATGATTGTAGGCGAGCTTTCCCTTGACGGAAGGGTGAAGCCGGTAAGGGGCGTGCTTCCCATGGCAGTTGCTGTCAGGAGACATGGGTTGAAAGGCGTGATCCTTCCGAAGGAAAATGCGCTGGAGGCCGCTCTGGTAGACGGCATTGAAGTCCTCGGCGTGGAAAATCTCCCCCAGATTGTGGAATTCTTAAACGGCAATCTTGAAATGCAGCCATGCAGGATGGATATTGAAGCATATTTTAAAACCGATGGGGAGACGCACCTTGATTTCAGCGAGGTAAAAGGGCAGGAGCATGTAAAGAGGGCGCTGGAAATCGCTGCGGCAGGCGGCCATAATGTCCTGATGATCGGCCCGCCGGGTTCAGGCAAAACCATGCTGGCCCGGAGAATGCCGGGCATACTGCCGGATATGGCTCTGGATGAGGCGATAGAGACCACAAAAATTCACAGCGTTGCAGGAGCGCTGGATGGCAAAAATGTTTTAGTAACTATGAGACCTTTCAGAAGCCCGCATCACACAATTTCAGATGCGGGTCTTATCGGCGGAGGCCACATCCCGAGGCCAGGCGAGGTTTCTCTCGCGCATAACGGCGTCTTATTTCTGGATGAACTCCCTGAGTTTAAGAAAAATGTCCTGGAGGTATTGAGGCAGCCGCTGGAGGATGGAAAGGTTACCATATCCCGGGCAGCAATATCCCTGACCTATCCATCCAGTTTTATGTTAATCGCCGCCATGAACCCCTGTCCGTGCGGCTTCCTCGGAGACCGGCATAAGGAGTGTCACTGCGCCCCTCTGCAAATTCAAAAATACCGGGCAAAGATTTCAGGGCCTCTTTGGGACAGGATTGATATTCACTGCGAAGCGCCTGCGGTAAGATTCAGGGAGCTTTCAGGCGATGCAAACGGCGAATCATCGAAAGATATCAAGACAAGGGTTGACAGGGCAAGAAAGATTCAGACAGAGCGGTTTGCAGACCACAGTAAACGGGAAGGGAAAAGGATTTACTCCAATAGCCAGATGGGAGGCCGGCATATAAAAAAGTTTTGCGAAATAGACGACGAAGGTAAAAGACTGCTGGAAACGGCAATAGACAGGCTTGGCCTCTCTGCCAGGGCATACACGAGAATACTAAAGGTTGCCCGGACAATAGCTGATATGGAGAGCGAGAAAAGAGTAAAATCTCACCATCTGTCAGAGGCGATACAATACAGAAGCCTGGACAGGGGAGCTGCGTAAGTTCGCCGACTACTTTAAACTCACCACCGTCACCCCGCCCCCGCCTTCGGATTGCTCTCCGCCCCGAAAACTTTTTACCAGCGGATGGCCTGAAACATGCTCCCGAACTGCCTTTGCAAGGATGCCCGCGCCGATGCCGTGAATGATCGTAACCTCGGAAAGCCCTGCCAATGCCGCATGATTGAGAAACTCTTCAAGCCGCGGAAGCGCCTCGTCAACGCGAAGGCCGATGAGATTGAGGCGGCGCTCTGCCGATTCATCGGAAACAGTTGTCTTGCTCGCGGCTGTGATGACCTCTGCGCTTTTCCCCGTTCTTCTCCCGACATCGGCAATTGCGACTTCCATCTCCAGATTGCCTGCCTTTACCTTCAGGCGATCTTTCTTTTTAAGAATTTTTACGACAGCCGCATCATAACCCAGAGTCTTTACAAATACCACATCCCCTTGTTTGAGTTCATCCGGGGACAGAGGCTCAATATTTTCATAGGCTTTTATCTTGTCGCTCACTTCATCCTGCAAAGAGGCAGCCTCTTTCAGCAGGGGCGCGACATGCCGCGTCCCTACGATTTTTTCCCTCTTCTTCATCTCTTGAAAAAGGATTTGCATCTTTGTTTTTATGTCCGAGACTGCCTCTGACGCCTGTTTGTAAGCCTCTGCAAGGATCGCCTTTTTTTGCGCCTCCGCGTCCCTGAGAAGTTCCGCTGTCTGCATTTCCCTTCGTTTCAATTCATGCGATTGCATTTCAACTTTCTCAAGGGCTTCCTCGTAATGCCTTCGTTTGATCTCAAGGTCGCGGATGAGGGTTTCCATGTCAACCTTTGTCCTGCCCAGTATGGCCTTGGCGGATTGTATGATCTCATCCGGCAATCCGTATCGCTGTGCGGTCTCAAGGGCAAAGGACTGCCCCGGCTCGCCGATCCTCAACTGGTAAAGCGGCGCAAGGGTTGTCCGGTCAATCTCCATAGCGGCATTGAGCATCCGTTCTTGTTTATGCGCAAATATTTTTATATCGGCAAGGTGGGTCGTGGCAAAAACCAGCGAACCCTTGTCGCACAGCTCTTTCAATATGGCGCCGGCAAGGGCTGCGCCCTCTTCGGGATCTGTCCCGGTTCCCATCTCATCTATGAGCACAAGGGTTTTGGAATCCGCCTTGCGAAGGAACTCCATCATGTTCGCAAGATGTGCGGTGAATGTGGAAAGGTTGTCCGCAAGGGACTGCCGATCGCCGATATCAACGAGGAGATTGTGAAAAAGGGGGATGACCGTTGCATCGCCCGCCGGCACAGGCATGCCAGATAATGCCATGAGCATGAGCAGCCCCACGGTCTTTATGGCAACGGTCTTGCCGCCGGCATTGGGGCCGGTTATGATCATAACGGTCTTGTCCCCGCCGAGGCGCGCATCAAGGGGTATAATAGCATTCTTGTGCCTCGCAGCATGGAGGAGCAGCGGATGCCGCGCCTGTGCAAGGAACAGCGCATTTTCCTCATGGACAACCGGCGTCTTCATATCAAACTCCTGGGCAAGAGAGGCGATGCAGTTCAGCATATCAAGGAATACCAATATCCTGAACTCATGCTCAAGCCCGTCCGCGGTCTCCCGTATCAGCGCGCCCAATTGTCTGAGGACCCTTATCCCCTCGGCCTTTTCATCGGCGATGATATTTTCCAGTTCATTGGAAAGGCCGATGACCGCGAGAGGCTCTACAAATGCGGTCTCCCCTGTTCTTGACACATCATGCACCACGCCCTGCACCTGGCCTTTGGAATCCATCCTCACCGGGATGACCCATCTGCCGGACCTCTGCGTAATAAAATCATCCTGCAAAAAGGGCGCGATCTTTTCACCTCGGATGATATCTTCCAGCCGCTTTCTTACCCTGTTCTCAAGCCGCCGCTTCTCGGCCCGAAGCTCCGCTAGCCGCGGCGATGCGCTGTCAAGGATGTTCCCTTCCCTGTCAATGGAGCTGTTAAGGCTATGAAGCAGCTCTGTCCTGATAGCAATGCTCCCCATGATCTCATTCAGGGAAATGAGCGAAATATCTTTTCTAATCTGAACAGAAGTCTCATGGATAGCATGGAGAAAATCCATTATCCCCACAAGCTCCAGAGGCTCAAGGATAGCATCATCCGGCCTGACCTTTTGCAGTAATGGCCCAATATCCGCAAATGGCAAAATGCTGAGCGGCCTGCCTTCCTGCGCCATCCGCCGTATCTCCTGTATCAAGGCGAATCTCTTTTCAATCTCATTTCTATCGGAAAGCGGCCTTATGGAGAGAACGACGCTCCTTGACGCATCGCTCTTTGCGCGCTGAGCGATTATCTCAAGGAGTTTATTGAATTCAAGCAGGTCAAGGGAGTTTTGGGGAATCATGGTTGATATCAAAATATAGAGTTGCTTTTTTGCCAAAGACAATCTTCAGATCATTTTAAAACAGCGCCATCTGTCCTTTAATCTCTTCCCGCTCCACCTTCTCAAACATTTTTATCTTTCCAAATTCGCCGTCATAGCCTGGGGCGATATGGACATTGCCTGCGCGCATGCGGGAGATGGCCTCTCTAAGAACAGGCGAGCCTGCCTTTTCAATTTCTTCCAAAGGTGTATCCATGAGGATTTTGAATTCGCTGCCGAGTTTCTGGAGGAGGTTTTGATATTCGTTGTCCACTTTTTTGCTGTTTACGCCTACCTTCATTACCTCTGCAATAATCTCAGGAAGGGGGATGATGGAATAAAAGGATGGTGCATCTTTTGGTTTAAAGCCGTTTTTTCTATCCGCGAGTTTTTCAACCCTGTGTATTACACCAACAGTGACTTTTTTTCCGCAAACAGGGCATAGATAGTGATGCTTTATTGTTTCATCCGGCGACATGCTTACCTTGCAAAGCCTGTGGCCATCATAATGATATTTCCCTTCCTCAGGGAAAAATTCAATTGTTCCTGAAAAACCCTTTCTGGTTTTTATCGCATCTGTAATTGCTTTATATGAAATCTCCGCATCAAATATATTTGCCTCCCTCCCTATCTTGGCCGGCGAATGGGCATCTGAATTGGATATGAGTGTGATTCTGTCGAGGGCTGAAAGCCTCCAGTTCATTGAAGGGTCTGAGGAAAGCCCTGTTTCAATGGCATGGATGTGGGGTGTTAAATCCTCAAAGCATTCTTCAAGGGAATCAAAGCCTGATGCTGCTCCGAACACTGAAAAGTGCGGCGTCCACGCATGTGCTGGGACGAACATGGCATCGGGAGAGGCGTCCATCACAATCTTTAGAAGCTCTTTTGCATCAAGTCCGAGTATCGGCCTTCCATCAGCGGCAAGATTTCCTATTTTGGCAAGGCTGGCATTTATCTTTGCAGCGTCTTTAAAATCAGGGACAAAGATAATGGAGTGTATCTTTCGGGTCCTTCCATTTTTACTGTAGATACAGCTTATCTCAGCAGAGAGAAGAAAA
>JACQEJ010000043.1 GCA_016200645.1 Deltaproteobacteria bacterium
TGGTAATGCCCGGAGACAACACCAATCTGGAAGTGGAACTCATCATGCCCATAGCCATGGATGAGGGACTGAGATTCGCCATAAGAGAAGGCGGCAGGACAGTAGGCGCAGGCGTAGTGACGAAGATAATAGCGTAAGAAAACAGCTCATAGCTCATGGCTCATAGCAATTACTATGAGCTAACAGCTATCAGCTATGAGCTAAATTGGGAGACGACATGAGAGACATAATCACATTGGCATGCACTGACTGCAAGAACAGGAACTATGCGACAACGAAAAATAAAAAAACAACTCCTGATAGATTAGAACTTAAAAAATATTGCAGGCACTGCAGGAAACATACGGTTCATAAGGAAACGAAGTAACAGTTATAAGTTGCAAGATGCAGGTTGCAAGAGAAAACTTGAGACTTGAACCTTGCAACTTGTAGCTGTATTTACAGGCCAGTAGCTCTAACGGCTAGAGCATCGGTCTCCAAAACCGAGTGTTGGGGGTTCGAATCCCTCCTGGCCTGCCAGCTAAAAAAACAGTGAACAGTGAACAGTAAACAGTAAAGAGTTAAAGAAGTAAGAATAGTTAACAGTTTACAGTTAACGAGGATAGATATGGAATTTATAGAAAAGTCAAAACAGTTTTTGTCAGAGGCTAATCAGGAATTACAAAGGGTAACCTGGCCTGCCAAAAAACTTGTTGCCACATCCACATGGGTAGTTATTGGTTTGGTCTTTGTTATTGCTATTGTATTGGGGCTTGTGGATGCGGCTTTAGCAAGATTGGTAAGGCTGGTATTGGGCTAGCAGGCAACAGGATTGTTCAAGGGCGGAAGCCAAGCCGAACCTTCTTCCTGCTCTCTATCTGTGTGCCAAAGGGGTTAAATGATACTATGGCAAAAAAATGGTATGTGGTTCATACTTATTCAGGTTATGAAAATAAGGTGAAGGCCAGTCTTGAGGAACGGATCAAGAATGCCGGAATGGAGCAATATTTTTCTGAGATATTGGTGCCGTCAGAAAAAGTGATAGGGTTGGTGAAAGGGGAGAAGAAGACTACTTCCAGAAAATTCTTTCCTGGTTATATTTTGGTAAGCATGGAATTAAACGATGAAACCTGGCACGTTGTCAAGAACACCCCGAAAGTGACCGGTTTTGTTGGCGGGACAACAAACCCTCCGGCAATCTCCGAAGAAGAGGTTAAAAAAATAACCCATCAGATGGAGGAGGGGGCGGTAAAACCCAAGCCAAAGGTTCTCTTTGAAAGGGGTGAGAATGTAAGGGTTATTGATGGCCCGTTTACAAATTTTACCGGCATTGTAGATGAGGTAAAACCGGAAAAGGGTAAGCTCAAGGTGTTGGTAAGCATATTCGGCAGGGCGACACCGGTAGAGCTTGATTTTGTTCAGGTGGAAAAGGGGTAGAGACAGGCTACAAGTTGTTAGCCTACAAGTCTAATAGTTTTAAACTTGTAGGCTTGTAGACTTTTAGACTGTATTAAGGAGATAAATTATGGCTAAAAAGGTTGTTACACAGATTAAATTACAGATTCCTGCGGGAAAGGCAAATCCATCGCCTCCGGTTGGTCCTGCATTGGGACAGCACGGCGTGAACATCATGGAGTTTTGCAAGACATTTAATGCCAGAACCCAGAAGCAAGAGGGGATGATTATACCCGTAGTGATAACGGTCTATGCAGACAGATCGTTTTCTTTTATCACCAAGACGCCGCCGGCTTCCATACTTCTTATAAAAGCGGCGGGAATAGAAAAGGGATCGGGAACTCCCAACAAAGACAAGGTCGGCAAGGTTACAAAAAAACAGGTTGCAGAAATAGCAAAATTAAAGATGCCCGATCTGACAGCCGCCAATCTTGAGGCCGCTGTAAAGACCATTGAAGGCACGGCAAGAAGCATTGGAATAGTGGTGGAGGGATAGAATATGGGAAAGAAATATAATGCAGCAATTGCAAAGGTAGATGCATCCAAACAATACAGCCTCGAGGATGCGGTGAAACTGGTTCCTGAAACGGCTACGGCTAAATTCGATGAGACCGTTGATTTGGCTGTGAGGCTGGGGATCGACACCAAGCAGTCGGATCAGATGGTGAGAGGCGCTGTGGTGCTTCCCAACGGAATAGGAAAAAAGATAAGGGTGCTTGTTTTTGCAAAGGGTGAAAAGGAGAAGGAGGCAAAGGATGCAGGGGCGGATTTTGTAGGCGCAGATGACCTGATTGAAAAGGTGTCTAAAGGCTGGCTTGATTTTGATACCATTGTAGCTACTCCTGATATGATGGGAGCTGTGGGAAAACTCGGAAAGGTTCTGGGGCCAAGGGGGCTTATGCCAAATCCAAAGCTTGGCACCGTAACCTTTGATGTTGCCCGGGCAGTGAAGGATGCCAAGGCAGGCAAGGTAGAGTTTAAGGTGGATAAGGGAGGCAATGTCCAGGTTCCGATAGGCAAGGTCTCTTTCGGTGATCAGAAACTGAAAGAAAATTTAACTGCCTTATTGGAGAGTATTGTGAAGGCAAAACCGTCTGCCAGCAAGGGGACATATTTAAAAAATATTGCCATATCAACAACCATGGGCCCTGGCATCAAGATAGACGCAGCCGGGGTAAGGGAGTTGTTTAAATAGAAGATACAGTCTAAAAGCCTACAAGTCTAAAAGTCTACAAGTAAAAATCTTTCACTCGTAGACTGACAACTTGTAGACTGTATTGAGGTCAAAGACAGCAGGGGCGTTCAGCTTAATAATCCTGCCGAGGCCAATTTAAAGATGCAAGTTGCAAGATTCAAGTTATAAGTTTTTACTTGAGGCTTGTAACATGTAACTTGCAACTTCTTAATGTCCTTTCTGTCTTTAACCGAAAAATCTAAGCCTGCTGGTTAAAAGAGCGGCAGGGGACAGAAAGGGGGGAGAAAGATAATTGCAGAGAGAAGAAAAAAATAAACTGGTCAGCGAGCTAAATGAAAAGTTTAAAAGGGCCAGGGCGGCTTTTATTGCTGATTACAGAGGTTTAAAGGTCGGGGATATAACGACCTTGAGAAAATCTTTAAGAGAGGTCTCTGTAGATTTGAAGATTGTCAAAAATACGCTTGCAAAAATTGCAATAAAGGATGCCCCTATAGCGCCGCTCAGCGAGTACTTTGAAGGCACAACTGCGGTGGCTCTCAGCTATACAGACCCGGCAGCGGCGGCCAAAATCCTTACCCAGTTTAGCAAGGATGAGCCTCATCTTAAGCTGAAGGCCGGGATACTGGGCGAGAGGATCATTGGTTTGAATGAAATAAAGGCCCTTTCAGAGCTTCCTTCAAGGGAAATACTGCTCGGGAAACTGCTTGGCACGTTCAAGGCGGCGCCGGCAAATCTGGCAGGGGTTTTAAGCGGTATGCCGAGAAAATTTGTTTATACATTGGCTGCAATAAAAGCGAAGAAAGGTTAGAGGTTGGAGGTTAGAGGTTTTTGCCTCATACCTCAAGCCTTAGACCTCATACAATTAAATTAAAAAACGGAGGTTTTAAAAAATGGCACAGATTTCAAGAGAGGATGTAATAAAATATATTGAAGGTATGACGGTATTGGAGCTGGCAGAACTGGTAAAGGAGCTGGAGAATAAATTTGGGGTTACGGCAGCGGCTCCGGTGGCTGTTGCCGCAGCACCTGCTGCCGGTGCGGCAGCTGCAGGCGCCCCGGCAGAGGAGAAGACAGAATTTACTCTTATCCTTAAAAATGTCGGCGCAGATAAGATTAAGGTTATTAAAGAAGTCAGGGTAATTACAGGCCTTGGCTTAAAAGAGGCAAAGGACCTTGTTGAGAGCGCTCCAAAGACACTGAAGGAAGCCGTTTCCAAGGCAGATGTCGAGAATTTCAAAAAGCAGCTGGAAGGCGCAGGCGCTCAGGTAGAGATAAAGTAAAACAGTAGACAGTAGACGGTAGATAGTAGACAGGAAATTATTTGTTTTTTCTGTCTACAGTCTACTACATACTGTCTACTTATTTTTAAAGGGGAGAAAGAAATGGGACATGTTTTATTAAATGGGGCAATCCTCAGAAAGGATTACTCCCGCATCGGAAAGATAGTGGATATACCGAATCTCATAGATGTCCAGAAAAGATCGTATCAGCAATTTCTTCAATTAGAGGCTAAGCCTGATGCGCGGGCGGATCTGGGGCTGCAGGCAGTATTTAAAAGTATTTTTCCGATAAAAGATTACAGCGGGACAGCCTCATTGGAGTTTGTGAATTATATATTGGAAGAGCCAAATTACACTGTCGAAGAATGCCAGCAGAGGGGGATGACCTATGCAGCCCCCATGAAGATAACGGTGAGGCTTGTGGTATGGGATAAAGATGAGGCGACCGGCGCTCAAACCATAAGGGATGTGAAAGAGCAGGAGATATATTTTGGAGATGTTCCGCTCATGACTGAGAACGGGACATTTGTCATCAATGGAACAGAAAGAGTTATCGTAAGCCAGCTCCACAGATCGCCGGGGGTATTTTTTGAATATGAAAAGGGGAAAGGTTATCCGAGCGGGAAGCTCCAGTATACCGCACGGATAATACCGTATCGCGGTTCATGGCTTGATTTTGAATTTGATCAGAAGTACTGGCTTTATGTGCGCATAGATAAGCGGAGGAAGATGCTTGCCACAATCCTTCTTAAGGCATTGGGTTATTCTATAGAAGAGCTTCTTAATTATTTCTATCCTGCCGAAGAAATAGCGCTGGAAGAAAAGAAATTATCAAAGAAAGTAACACCGGATCATCTCGCGGGCCAGAGGGCGAGCAAGGATATAAAAGATCCAAAAACTGATGAATTGATCATAAAAAAGGACAGAAAGTTTAACAGGGCAATTATCAAGAGAATTATTGCCGCTGGCATTAAATATATACCCATTGAAGTAGAGGATGTTTTAGGCAAGATTGTCGCAAGAGATATTGTTGATAATAAAACAGGGGAGGTGTTCCTGGAGTGCAACCAGGTTATAAGCAGGGGAAAGCTGGATGAGATAGAGAAAAGGGGCATAGAAAAGTTTGAGATTCTCTTTATGGAAGCAAGCGGTCCTTTCTTCAGGGATATTCTTATCAATGACAGAATTATCAACGAAGAGACAAAGATTATTCAGGCGTATCGCAAAGAAAATCCGGACGATACGACCAGCAATATGACTATCAATGCCATGGTGGAGATATACAAAAGGCTGAAACCGGGCGATCCGCCCACCGTGGCTGCGGCCCGGCAGCATTTTAACAGTCTGTTTTTTGCATCGGACAGATATGACCTGTCGAAGGTCGGCAGGTTAAAACTCAATAGAAAACTGGGATTTGATGTTTCTCTGGAGACCACTACCCTTCGCAAAGAAGATATCCTCGGTGTGGTTCGCTATCTTGTCGGTTTAAAAAATGGACAGGGTGTTGTGGATGATATAGACCACCTCGGCAATAGAAGGATAAGGTCAGTCGGCGAGCTGTTGGAAAATCAATACAGAATAGGGTTACTGCGGATGGAAAGGGCAGTGAAGGAGCGGATGAGCCTTGGCGAGCTGGAAGCGATCATGCCTCATGATCTTGTAAACCCAAAGCCGGTCCAGGCAGTGGTGAGAGAATTTTTCGGCTCAAGTCAACTTTCTCAGTTTATGGATCAGACCAATCCGCTGTCCGAGATTACCCATAAGAGGAGGCTTTCGGCTCTCGGACCGGGCGGGCTTACCCGGGAGAGGGCCGGTTTTGAAGTGAGGGATGTTCATGCTACCCATTATGGCAGGATATGTCCCATAGAAACGCCGGAAGGGCCGAATATCGGACTTATCGTATCGCTCTCTACATATGCGAGGGTAAATGAATTTGGCTTTATAGAAACCCCATACAGAGAGGTTCAATATGGCAAGGTAACTAACAGGATAAGATTTCTTTCCGCATTGGATGAAGAGACCCATGTCATAGCCCAGGCCAATGCGCCTCTTGATAAAGACGGCAGATTCGCTACCGATATGGTTTCTGCGAGAAAGGGCGGAGAATTTGTCATGGCAAGGTCAGAGGATATTACCCTCATGGACGTTTCTCCCAATCAGCTGGTGAGCATAGCGTCAGCCCTTGTCCCGTTTCTTGAGAATGACGATGCCAACAGGGCCCTTATGGGTTCAAACATGCAGCGTCAGGCAGTTCCGCTGATTCATACGGAAGCCCCCCTTGTTGGGACATCCATTGAAGCGGTTGTTGCGAAGGATTCAGGCGTTACCGTGGTTGTCAAGAGAGATGGCGTTGTGGAGAGTGTGGATGCCTCCAGAATAGTAGTAAAATGCAGCGATGGTGTGGATATCTACAATCTTACAAAATTCAAGAGGTCCAATCAGAATACCTGTGTCAACCAGAAGCCGATAGTTCGGGTTGGCGATAAGGTTAACAAAGGAGATATCATAGCGGATGGACCGTCAACAGACCACGGCGAGCTTGCCCTGGGAAGGAATGTTCTCGTTGCATTCATGCCGTGGGGCGGATATAATTTTGAAGATTCCATCCTCATAAGCGAGCGGCTGCATATGGAAGATGTATTTACCTCCGTGCATATAGAAGAATTTGAAGTAATGGCCAGAGACATCAAGCTTGGCAAGGAGGATATTACAAGAGATATCCCGAATATAGGAGAGGAAGCGCTCAAGGATCTGGATGAGAGCGGCATCGTGCGCATTGGCGCAGAGGTAGGGCCAGGAGACATACTGGTCGGCAAGGTAACGCCTAAAGGCGAGACCCAGCTTTCTCCTGAAGAAAAACTGCTTCGCGCTATATTTGGAGAAAAGGCAGAGGATGTGAAGGATACCTCGCTCAGGGTTCCTCCCGGCATAGAGGGAGTGATTATTGATGTAAAGGTTTTTTCAAGAAAAGGCGCGGAAAGGGATGAGAGGAGTAAATCAATTGAAGATAGAGAAGTCGCCAAGCTCTTAAAGGATAAAGAGGATGAAATCAAGATCGTAAAAGATAATGCATTAAAAAAGGTAAGGAAACTGCTTTTAGGAAAACATCTGTCTGAAAAACTGACGGACAAGAAGGGGAATGTCCTTCTGAAGAAAGGCGCGGTTATTACAGAGGAAGTTTTGGACAAAATTCCTATGGGCAAATGGGAAGAGGCGTCTCTCACCGATGAGCATGCAGAAAAAGAAATAAAGCATGCCCTTGATAATTTTAATGAGCAGATAGACCTCATCAAGGTTGTATTTGATGAAAGAATAGACAGGTTGAAGAGAGGGGACGAGCTCCCTCCAGGCGTTGTAAAGATGGTGAAGGTGTATATAGCCATGAAGCGGAAGGTATCGGTAGGGGATAAGATGGCCGGCAGACACGGCAACAAAGGGGTTGTCTCCAGAATATTGCCTGAGGAAGATATGCCTTATATGGTAGACGGAACGCCTGTAGATGTCGTTTTAAACCCCCTCGGCGTTCCGTCAAGAATGAATGTCGGGCAGATATTGGAAACACATCTTGGCTGGGCTGCAAGAAAACTGGGAGAGCAATTGGCCGATTATATGGAGAAGGACTTTAGCCCGAATGCCTTGCGAGAAAAACTTAAAAAGATATACGGCTCTCCTGATTTCAGCAGATTTTTAAATAGTCTTTCTGACAAAGAGGTTGTAGGGGTTGCTCGGAGATTAAAGAAAGGCATATTTATATCAAGCCCTGTATTTGATGGAGCTACAGAAAAGGATATAAAAGAGCTGTTTGAAAGGGCAGGGCTTAAGCTTAACGGCAAGGTTACCCTCTATGACGGGAGGAACGGCGAGCCATTTGACCAGGATGTTACGGTCGGGGTTATGTATATGCTGAAACTTCACCATCTGGTGGAAGATAAGATCCATGCAAGAAGCACCGGACCATATTCCCTTGTGACCCAGCAGCCCCTTGGAGGCAAGGCCCAGTTTGGCGGTCAGAGACTCGGCGAGATGGAGGTCTGGGCGTTGGAGGCATATGGCGCAGCGCATACCCTGCAAGAATTTTTAACGGTGAAAAGTGATGATGTTCCCGGCAGGACAAGGGTATACGAGGCGATTGTAAAGAAGAATTACGATATGGAGCCAACCCTTCCTGAATCTTTTAATGTCCTTGTAAAGGAATTACAGAGCCTCGTGCTGGATGTGGAGCTTTTGGAAGAAGAAAAATAGAGGCAGGCAATAGGCGATAGGCAAGAGGCAATGGGAATAAAAAAACTGTAAATCTATTGCCCATAGCCCATTGCCCATAGCCTGTTTTTAAGGAGGATCACCTTGGAAAAACTTATGGCGCTTTTTGGCAAACAGAAAAGACCCACGGATTTTTCTGCCATAAAGATATCCCTTGCATCCCCTGAGAAGATACGGGAGTGGTCGCATGGGGAGGTAAAAAAACCCGAAACCATAAATTACAGGACATTCAAACCGGAAAGGGACGGCCTTTTTTGCGCGAAGATATTTGGCCCTGTAAAGGATTATGAGTGCAATTGCGGAAAGTATAAGAGGATGAAGCATAGAGGTGTAACCTGCGAGAAATGCGGGGTAGAGGTTATTCCGTCCAGGGTAAGACGGGAAAGACTTGGCCATATAGAGCTTGCTACGCGCGTTGCCCATATATGGTTTATGAGGAGCCTGCCGAGCAGAATAGGCACCATCCTGGATATGACCCTGAAAGAACTTGAAAGGGTTATTTACTATGAAAGTTATATACTTATTGATCCAAAGAATACTGACCTGAAAATGGGGGAACTTCTGACCGATGATAAATACGAAAAAAGCGTAGAAACATATGGCCATGAAGGCTTTGACGCCGGCATGGGCGCCGAGGCTGTTAAAGAGGCGTTAAAAAGGCTTGATTTAAACAAGCTCTCCTCTTCTCTCAGGGCAGAGCTGAAGAAGACCGCGTCGGATGTAAAGAAAAAGAAGATAGTGAAGAGATTAAAGATAGTGGACGGCTTCAGGTCATCAGGAATCAAGCCGGAATGGATGATAATGGATGTTATTCCGGTTTTGCCGCCGGATTTAAGGCCGCTGGTGCCGCTGGACGGAGGGAGATTTGCCACCTCTGATTTAAACGACCTTTACCGACGGGTCATAAACAGGAACAATCGTCTTAAAAGGCTCATGGAACTGAACGCCCCGGATATTATCATACGAAATGAAAAGAGAATGCTACAGGAGGCGGTAGATGCCCTGTTTGATAATGCGAGAAGGGGCAGGATAATCACAGGCCAGAATAAGCGTCCCTTAAAGTCACTTTCCGATATGATAAAAGGCAAGGGCGGCAGGTTCAGGCAGAACCTTCTCGGAAAGAGGGTTGACTATTCCGGCCGAACAGTCATTGTCATTGGTCCTGATTTAAAACTGCATCAGTGCGGCCTGCCAAAGAAAATGGCGCTGGAACTCTTTAAACCGTTTATATACCAGAAGCTTGAGGAGCGAGGTTATGCAACTACCATAAAGGCTGCAAAGAAGATGGTGGAACGAGAAAAACCGGAGGTATGGGATGCCCTGGATGAGGTTATCAAAGAACATCCGGTGCTTTTGAACAGGGCGCCCACTTTGCACCGTCTTGGCATTCAGGCATTTGAACCCCTTCTTATAGAAGGCAAGGCCATCCAGCTTCACCCCCTTGTCTGCACTGCCTTTAACGCTGATTTTGACGGCGACCAGATGGCTGTGCATGCCCCCCTTTCCGTAGAGGCCCAGGCTGAGGCAAGGATACTTATGATGTCAACCAATAATATTCTTTCACCGGCAAGCGGCAAACCGGTAATCGTGCCGACTCAGGATATTGTCCTCGGACTCTATTACATGACGAGGGAGCGATACGGGGTGAAAGGGACCGGAAGCGTGTTTTCATCGCCCGAAGAAGTCAGAGTTGCGTATGATGCCGGGGAGGCCCATCTGCAGGCCAAGATAGAGGTTAAGATGAATGAGGAGATGGTAGATACTACGGTGGGAAGGGTGCTCTTAAGCGAAGTTTTGCCTGCAGAGATTCCCTTTGAATTTGTCAATAAGGTGATGGATAAAAAACAGCTTGCCAATCTGATAGATATCTGTTACCGACGCGCCGGAGATAAGAAAACGGTAATCCTTTCTGACCAGCTTAAGAGCCTGGGGTATGCTTACGCAACAAAGGCCGGCATATCTATCTGTATAGATGATATGAAGATACCGGCTAAGAAGGGGAAGCTTCTGGAAAAGGCATATGCAGAGGTGCAGGAGATTCAAAGGCAGTACAATGAGGGTTTGATAACGGATGGCGAAAGGTATAACAAGGTTATTGATATATGGGCCCAAACAACCGAAGAGATTGCCGCAGAGATGCTTAAAGAACTCGGCACAGAGGTCATAAAAGAGGAGAATGGCAAGGAAAGGAATGTCCCCAGTTTTAACCCGATCTTTATTATGGCTGATTCAGGGGCAAGGGGCTCTGCCCAGCAGATACGGCAGCTTGCAGGGATGAGGGGACTGATGGCAAAGCCATCGGGAGAGATCATAGAAACGCCGATCACTGCCAACTTTAGAGAAGGCCTCACCGTGCTGCAGTATTTTATCTCAACGCACGGCGCAAGAAAAGGTCTTGCGGATACAGCCTTAAAAACTGCCAACTCAGGCTATCTTACGAGGAGATTGGTGGATGTTGCGCAGGATGCTATAATCGCCGAAGATGACTGCGGCACCTTGGACGGCATATACATGTCTTCCCTTGTCGAAGGCGGCGAGATTATTGAGCCAATAGGCGAGAGGCTTCTGGGCAGGGTTGCCCTGGAAGATGTCGTAGACCCGTTTACAGGGAACAGCATTGTAAAAGAGAATGAGGAGATCAACGAAGACAATGTGGCTAAAATAGAAGAGGCGGGTATAGATAAGGTCAAGATAAGAAGCGTTCTCACCTGCAGGAGCAAGAGGGGCATATGCGCAAAGTGTTATGGCAGAGATCTTGCCAGGGGCAAAATGGTTGATATGGGTGAGGCGGTCGGCGTCATTGCAGCCCAGTCCATCGGCGAGCCGGGAACCCAGCTTACCATGAGGACATTCCATATAGGCGGCACTGCCAGCCGAAGGGCGGAGCAGACTGTGTTGGAGGCAAGGCACGAGGGTCATGTTAAATTTATCAATCCGCATACGGCTATAAATTCAAAGGATGAAGTTATAGCAATGAGCAGGAATGGCGAGATTTCCATTCAAGATGAGCAGGGGAGGGATCGGGAAGTAAATCCCCTTATCTACGGCGCAAAGCTTAGGGTTAAGGATGGGCAAAGGGTTAAGCAGGGCGATGTGCTGGCAGAGTGGGATCCATATACAATTCCTATCCTTACCGAGGCCAGCGGCATAATAAAATTCGGAGACATTGAAGAAGGTAAAACCATGCGTGAGCAGGTGGATGAGGTTACGGGGCTTTCCAGCAAGGTTGTAGCGGCTTACAAGGAAGGGGATTTGAGGCCAAGGATTTCCATAAAGGATGAGGCTGGAAAAACTTTAAAGATATCCGGCACTGTCATAGAGGCCAGATACCTCCTCCCTGTGGGAGCTGTCATAACAGTCAATGAAGGAGGTTCTGTCAAGGCAGGGGATATTATATGCAAGATTCCGAGGGAGACCACAAAGACCAAAGACATTACCGGCGGCTTGCCGCGGGTTGCGGAGCTCTTTGAGACAAGGAAACCGAAGGAATGCGCTGTTATAAGTGAAATAGACGGCGCGGTATCTTTTGGCAAAGATACAAAGGGCAAAAGAAAGGTTATCATCACGCCGGAGGTTGGAGAGCCTAAGGAATATCTTATACCAAAAGGTAAACATATAAGCGTGCGAGAAAGCGACAGAGTGAGGGCAGGGGAGCCTCTCATGGACGGTTCTGCCAATCCCCATGATATCTTGAGCGTCCTAGGTGTGAAGGAATTAGCCAAATATCTGGTGGATGAGGTGCAGGAGGTATACAGGCTGCAGGGCGTTAAGATAAACGACAAACATATAGAAGTGATTGTCCGGCAGATGCTGAGACGGGTAAAGATAAAAGAACCGGGTGATACCGATTTCTTAGTGGGAGACCAGGTGGAGAGATATATATTTGAAGAGACAAATGAAAAGATGCTGGCAAAAGGGAGAAGACCTGCTATTGCCGAGCCGCTTCTGCAAGGGATTACCAAGGCGTCTCTTTCCACAGAGAGTTTCATATCAGCAGCCTCTTTCCAGGAGACAACAAAGGTTTTGACAGAGGCGAGTATTGCTGGAAAAATAGACTATCTCAGAGGGTTGAAGGAGAATGTGATTATGGGGCGTCTGATCCCTGCAGGCACCGGTTTCCCTTATTACAGAAAGATACAGCCTGCTGTGCCTGAAGCTGAGGAATCGGAATTAACAAAAGAAATTGCATAAAAACAGTTAAAAGTAGTTAAATTATGCTTGACAACGAATTCCAAAGTTGATAGGGTAATAAAGTTTTGCTTCTGGAAAAGTCGTGAGACTATTTTTATGAGGTAGAGGTAATAAATGCCTACGATAAATCAGCTTGTTAAACAGGGGAGAGCAAAGGTAAAGAGAAAGACGGCTTCCCCTGCCTTAAAAGGATGTCCTCAGAAGAGGGGGGTCTGTATCAGGGTTTATACAACTACCCCTAAAAAACCGAACTCGGCCTTGAGGAAAGTGGCGAGGGTTAGGCTCACAAATGCTATGGAGGTTACCTCTTACATCCCTGGAATCGGTCATAATCTTCAGGAGCATTCAGTTGTTATGATACGGGGCGGAAGGGTTAAGGATCTGCCGGGTGTCAGGTATCACATTATCCGCGGCACCCTCGATGCAGTAGGCGTTCAGAACAGAAAGCAAGGCCGCTCCAAATACGGGGCGAAAAGACCAAAATAGCTGATAGCTCATAGCTCATGGTTCATAGTCTTTACTATCAGCTATGAGCTATCAGCTATGAGCTATATCGGAGGTTTGATGTCGAGAAAGGGAATTATTTCAAAAAGGGACGTTCTGCCGGACCCGAAATATAATGACAAGCTTATCACAAAGTTTGTGAATACCATAATGTATAGCGGTAAGAAGAGCACCGCTGAAGGTATTGTTTATGGCGTGTTTGATCGGGTAAAAGAAAAGGCAAAGGATGACCCGTTCAAGATTTTTAAAAAGGCAGTGGACAATGTGAAGCCTATGCTTGAGGTGAGGTCTCGCAGGGTAGGGGGCGCAACTTATCAGGTTCCGCAGGAGGTCAGGCCTCAGCGCAGGATATCCCTTGCTCTAAGATGGCTTGCAACATATGCAAGGGCGCGTGGAGCCGAAAAGACAATGGTTGATAAACTTACCGCCGAACTCATAGATGCGGCGAATAATAAAGGCGGGGCAGTTAAGAAAAAAGAAGATGTGCATAAGATGGCTGAGGCGAATAAGGCCTTTGCGCATTATAGATGGTAAAAAACAGTGAGCAGTGAACAGTTAGCAGCTAACAGTTTTAGAAGGAGTTTTACATTGCCAAGATTAGTACCAATAGAAAAGACAAGAAATATAGGCATAATGGCCCATATAGACGCAGGGAA
>JACQEJ010000037.1 GCA_016200645.1 Deltaproteobacteria bacterium
ACGGAAAAAAAGTGGACATACGCACTCCCTATGAATTAAGCAGGTATTTCAAAAATGATGTGATTTCGCAAGCGGTGGTTCAATATGCAGAAGGATGATATTATTCGGCTACAGCATATGCTTGATGCCGGGAGGGAGGCAATATCCTTTATTGCTAATAAGGTAAGAAACGACCTTGATAATAACAGGATGCTTGTACTCTCTCTGGTCAAGGACATCGAGATTATTGGTGAAGCAGCCAATAAAGTCGCAACGGAAGTTAGAGATAAATATGCAAATATTCCATGGGAAGATATCATAGGTATGCGCCATCATCTTATACACGGCTATTTTGATGTTGACATTGATATTGTATGGGATACGGCAACCAAAGATATTCCACCATTGATAGCTGAACTTGAGAAAATTGTTTCTTCTGATAAAAAATGAAATAATTGGGGAGCATGGGGGTTTTAAGTGCGCCACACCATATCAATTCTTGTAGATAACGAGTTTGGGGTTTTGAGCAAGGTTGCCGGGCTTTTTTCCGGCAGGGGGTTTAACATTGAGAGCTTGTGCGTTGCGGAGACGCTTGACCCGCAGGTATCCCGGATGACGATTGTCACCACCGGCGATGATCAGGTTGTTGAGCAGATTACCAAGCAGTTGAATAAACTTATCAATGTCATCAAAGTCTCTGACCTTACCGCTGAGGAGCATATAGAGCGGGAACTCGCCATGATCAAGGTCAATGTTGACGTAAAGGACCGCGCCGAGATTTTAAGTATTATAGATATTTTCCGGGGCAAGGTTGTGGATGTAAGCCCGAATTCATACACCATCGAGATGACCGGAGATGCAGAAAAAGTGAATGCCATTACAGAGCTTTTGAGACCGTTCGGCATTAAGGAGATTGTGAGAACAGGCAAGATCGCAATGGCAAGGAGCCCGAAGGCAGGAAAATAAAGTTACAAGTTACAGGTTGCAAGTTACAAGGGAAAAACTTGAATCTTGCAACTTGAATCTTGCAACTATTGATGGAGGATAACAATGAAGGTTTACTATGACAAAGATGCAAATCTGGAGCTTATAAGAGGGAAAAAGGCGGCTGTCATCGGCTACGGAAGCCAGGGTCATGCCCACTCGCAAAACTTGAAGGAGAGCGGCATTGATGTGGTTGTCGGCCTCAGAAAAGACGGCGCTTCGTGGAAAAAGGCCGAGGGTGCGGGCCTCAAGGTTATGGAGGTAGCCGCTGCCGTGAAACAGGCGGATGTGGTGATGATTCTGGTGCCTGATGAATTGCAGGGCGATCTATATAAAAACGATATTGCGCCGAATTTGAAAAAAGGCGCTTATCTGGCATTTGCGCACGGCTTCAATATTCATTTCGGCCAGATCGTGCCTGACGCAAGCATCAATGTATTCATGGCTGCTCCCAAAGGGCCGGGACATTTAGTGAGGCATGAATACACAAAGGGGAACGGCGTGCCGACTCTCATTGCCGTTCATCAGGATCCGTCAAAGAATACAAAGGGTGTTGCGCTCGCTTATGCGTCCGCAATCGGCGGCGGCAGGGCAGGCATTATTGAGACAACCTTCAAAGATGAAACAGAGACAGACCTTTTCGGCGAGCAGGCGGTCTTATGCGGGGGAACCACAGCCCTTATCATGGCAGGTTATGAGACGCTTATCGAGGCGGGCTATCCTGAAGAGATGGCATATTTCGAGTGTCTGCATGAATTGAAGTTGATTGTGGATTTGATATACGAGGGCGGAATTTCCAACATGAGATATTCCATCAGCAACACGGCGCAATACGGCGACCTGACCAGAGGGCCGAGGGTTGTGACGGAAGAAACAAAAAAAGAGATGAAAAAGATATTGTCGGAGATTCAAAGCGGCGCATTTGCAAGGGAATGGATGCTGGAGAACAAGGTCAACAAACCCGTATTCAGCGCACTAACCAAAAAAGGGCAGAATCATCCGATAGAAAAGGTCGGCGAAAATCTCCGCGCCATGATGCCGTGGCTTAAGAAGGGAAAGATTGTGGATAAGAGTAAAAACTAAAGTTGCAAGTTTCAAGATTCAAGTTCTTACTTGTAACTTGCAACTTGCATCTTGCAACTTTTAAAGGGGTTATTTTGGGCAGGATTCCATTGGCCAGGGAGGGTTATCCCTTTATCCTGGCCTCTATTTTTGCTATAATAACGTTTTGGCTGATTGGCCTAAGAGGCATTAGCTATATATCCCTTGGAGCAGCTGTCTTTATTATCTCTTTTTTCCGCAATCCGGAAAGGAATATACCTTCAGGCGAAGATTCCATAGTATCCCCTGCTGACGGCAAGGTAATAATTGTCCAGAAGGTTATGGAGGGCCGTATCCTGAAGGCTGAGGCGCTTAAGATAAGCATCTTTATGAATGTCTTCAATGTTCATGTCAACAGGGTTCCGGCATCCGGAAAAGTCTTAGGTATTTTTTATAACCCTGGCAAATTTTTCTCTGCTGATAAGGATAAGGCGTCCCTGGAGAATGAACAGAATGCCTTACTCATAGAGGCTGAGAATGGCAAGAGATTTGTTGTAAACCAGATTGCAGGGCTTATTGCAAGAAGGATAGTCTGTTACGCAAAAGAAGGCGATATGGTGGAAAAAGGCAAAAGATTTGGTATGATAAGGTTTGGCTCAAGGCTGGATGTATATCTGCCTGTGGACTGCAGGGTAAATGTCAAGCTGGGCGATAGGGTAAAGGCAGGTAGTTCCATAATAGCATGCTGGCAATAATACAGGAGGCTAAAAGCCTAAAAGTCTAATAGCCTAAAAGTTTTACTTGTAGGCTTGTAGACTAACAACTTGTAGGCTGTTTTTACCTCTCCTCTTGCCCATAGCCTGTATTCAAGGAGGTTCAACATGATAGACGAAGAGATAAAATCAAGACAGAAACCGATTGGCATAAAAAGGGGTATATACCTTCTCCCCAATCTTATTACCTCAGCCAGTCTCTTTGGAGGCTTTTACTCCATAATAGCATCGCTGGATGGAGAATTTGACAAGGCAGCAATTGCGATTATCATCTCCGCTGTGCTGGACGGCCTGGACGGCAGAATCGCAAGGCTCACAAAATCAACCAGCAAATTCGGCGTTGAGTATGACTCTCTTGCGGACCTGATAGCATTCGGCCTTGCCCCTGGAATACTGATATTTACCTGGGCCTTGCGGCCCTTTGACAGGTATGGCTGGTTGGCTGCTTTTCTCTATGTGGTGTGCGGCGCATTAAGGCTTGCGCGATTTAACATCCAGATCAATACCATAGAAAGCAAAAGATTTAACGGCCTGCCGATCCCTGCTGCTGCGTCGCTTGTTGCTGCCACGGTGCTTATGTTTTACCGCTTTGGCCATGAGGACATCACAAAGCATGTGACCATATTGATTATGGTCTATGCCCTGGCGTTCCTCATGGTGAGCAACATCAAGTATTACAGTTTTAAAGAATTGAGCCTTGCGCAGCGCATGCCGTTTCGCCTGCTGGTGGGGGTGATATTATTGCTGATTGTTGTGGCTGCCGAGCCGCAGGTGATGTTTTTTATACTCACATTAGGCTATGCAATATCAGGGCCTATAACTACCCTGTGGTACAGAAAGGCGAAGAAGGCGGAGGTTCAGCAGGAGCTGCAGCATAGGGAGAGGTAAAAACAGCCTACAAGTTGTTAGTCTACAAGCCTACAAGTAAAACTTTTAGGCTATTAGACTTTTAGGCTTTTAGCCTGTAGTTTATGACTGACTTTGTAAAAATATTCGACACAACTTTGCGAGACGGCGAGCAGTCTCCCGGCGCCTCCATGAATGTGGAGGAGAAGGTGAGGATTGCGAAACAGCTTGCGCGTCTCGACGTGGATGTGATTGAGGCCGGCTTTGCCATAAGCTCTCCCGGAGATTTTGAGGCTGTGCGCAGGATCAGCCATGAAGTGGAAGGCCCGGTTGTGTGCAGTCTTGCGCGGGCAAAGCCCGAAGATGTTGATAAGGCTTATGAGGCGCTCAAAGGCGCGCCGAAACCGCGCATCCACACATTCATCTCCACTTCGGATATTCATCTCAAGCATCAGTTCAGGATGACGCGGGAAGAGGCGAAAAAGCGCGCGGTGGAAATGGTGAGCCGGGCAAAGGGATATGTGGATGATGTGGAATTTTCTCCCATGGATGCGAGCCGTTCTGAGAGAGGCTATCTCTACGAGGTGATTGAAGCGGTCATTGCAGCAGGCGCAACTACAGTCAACATCCCGGATACCGTAGGCTATGCCATACCCACGGAGTTTGGCGAATTGATAAGCGGTATAAAAAAAAATGTGAGCAATATTGATAAGGCCGTAATCTCCGTGCATTGCCACAACGACCTCGGCCTTGCAGTGGCCAATTCCCTTGCTGCGGTGATGAATGGCGCGCGCCAGGTGGAATGCACTATCAACGGTATCGGCGAGCGGGCAGGAAATGCCTCTCTGGAAGAGATCGTGATGATACTCAGGACGCGGCGGGACATTTTGAATATTGATACGAAGATTATAACCGAGCATATCCATCCCACGAGCAGGCTTGTAAGCAGCATCACCGGCATCATGGTTCAGCCGAATAAGGCCATTGTGGGAGACAATGCCTTTGCGCACGAATCCGGCATTCATCAGGACGGTCTTTTGAAAGACAAGACTACTTACGAGATTATTAAGCCGGAATCCATCGGCCTCAGCCGGTCAACGCTCGTCATGGGCAAGCATTCGGGCAGACATGCGTTCAAGGCAAGGCTCAAGGAATTGGGCTACGAACTGTCCGATGAAAATCTGAACAAGGCGTTTGAAAAATTCAAAGTCCTTGCGGATCAGAAGAAAGAGGTTTTTGACGAAGATATAGAGGCCATTGTCGCAGAGGAGATTTTGCGCATCGAGATACCGGAAAGATTCAGGTTGGATAAGCTCTCTGTTGCAAGCGGAACGGAAACGGTTCCTACGGCAACGGTGGAAATAGCGATAGACGGCAAACAGGAGAAAGAGACTGGAACCGGCGACGGGCCTGTGGATGCGGTGTATAAGACCATCGCGAAGATGACCGGCACAAAAAGCAAACTGCTCAGATATTCCGTGAACGCCATAACCGGCGGCACGGACGCGCAGGGAGAGGTGACGGTGCGGCTTCAGGAAAACGACCACATCGTGCTGGGACAGGGCGCGCACACTGACATCATCGTTGCCAGCGCGCGGGCATATGTCAATGCGCTCAACAAACTGGAGCATAAGAAGAAGGAGAGAAAGGAAAGGGTGGTGTAAGCTCATGGAGAGCGAAAACAAGAATCTGCTGAAGCTGAAAGAATTGGTTACCGGCTTTTTGAAAGATGAAAAGGTGACTATCCTTGTCTTCGGTTCGCGCGCCAGAAAAGAAAATCTCCCCTTCTCCGATGTTGACATCGGTATTATGCCGCACAACGGCTTTTCCGATATTAAACTTGCGCTTTTAAGGGAAAAGATTGAAGATTCTTCCATACCTTACAAAGTGGATATTGTGAACCTTGCAGAGGTGTCTCAGGGTTTCAGAAAAGAGGTCTTGAAAGATGCGGTTATATGGAAAGACTGAGGCTTAAATATGAAGATGCGAAAAGGGCGCTGAAAACCCTTGAAGAGATTCTTCGAGAGCCGTATTCAATCATCATCAGAGATGCGGCCATTCAGAGGTTTGAATATACCTTTGAAGCAATATGGAAATTTTTAAAAGAGTATCTCAAAGAAAAAGAGGGCATCCTCTGCAATTCTCCCAAATCATCTTTTCGGGAGATTTTCAGCTTAGGATTTTTAACCGAAGATGCAGCAGCCGGTTTTCTGGAAATGACGGACAGGAGAAACGAGACCTCCCATACCTATAAAGAAGAGGTCGCCGATGTTATCCACGGTAAACTTGGCGATTATCTTGTTTTACTGCAAGGTCTAATGCGCGGCTTTGAGGGGAAGATGAAATAGCAGGGGTGGGCATAGTCAACCCTTGTTTGTGAAGGCGCAGAATAAAGCAATTGCAAATCTAATGCAGCAGGTTGCAAACCTGCTGCCGCTGTGGAAACATGAGGAGGTGATGTTGCTGTGAGATTGCAATTAACCATCGAACTATGGAAAAAAGGGGATTGGTATCTGGCGAGAACGCCTGAATTGGATTTTATTTCGCAGGGAAGGACATCCGAAGAGGCAAAGAAAAATATTTCAGAGGTCATAAAAATACAGTTTGCAGAAATGAAAGAGATGGGGACTCTTGAAGACT
Organism: Deltaproteobacteria bacterium; assembly: GCA_016200645.1. Classification (GTDB taxonomy): domain Bacteria; phylum Desulfobacterota; class GWC2-55-46; order UBA9637; family UBA9637; genus JACRNJ01. The sequence goes on from JACQEJ010000037.1 coordinate 6,264, forward strand.
ATCTCGTTGAATGCGGGTTTGAAACAAAAAATGAAGATATAATTCCTAAAGCGGAAATAGTGGGATTTGAAAAATCTATGGTCATGGTGTAAAAATGCCGCGCATAACACCTGTTGATTACAAGACCCTCTTGAAAATTTTTCAGAAGTTTGGATGTCAATATAAACGAAAAGAGGGTTCGCACCATATACTGCATTATCCCGGAGCTAAACGGGCGGTAGTAATTCCTGAATACGATGAAATAGACGTGGAAATCATAAAAAACAATATGCGAACCGCAGGAATGTCCAGAGAGGAATATTTTCAGCTTTTACAAAACATATAAAACCATCCGATGAGTTTATACATATGGAGCATGAGGGCAAGAATCTGCTGAAGTTGAAAGCGTTGGTTGCACTCTGAAATATTATCAAAACCTAAAATGGCGGCTATAATCCGCTTGCTGTCTATGAAAGCGCGAAATAAAGATAATTACTAATTTCTTGAATCACTGCTCCCGTTGGAGAAAACAACTTTCTTTTATAGGAGGGCAATAGCTATGGAAACCACGAGGTTTATATACTGGCAAGATAATGCGATGTGGCTTGGATATTTGGAAGAATATCCCGGCTATATGACACAGGGAGAAAGTTTAGACGATCTAAAGCAAAATTTAACGGACATTTATAAAGACCTCACCAGCGGCGCCATTCCCTGTGTTCGCAAGGTTGCCGAGTTGGAAGTTGCATGACTTGATACGGAGACTGGAAGATATGCAGTGTATTTTTATCAGGCATGGGGGAAGACACGGTTGGTATCAGAATCCGAAAACGAAAGTTGCTCAACCGGTTCCGAGACACAACGAGGTTAATGACAATCTTGCAAAACATATTATGAAAATGTTGAAGGATGCTTGACAAGATACGCAGACCCATTTTTACCGAGACACAAAGGAGCTGTTTAAATATGCCTATGACCATTACCGAGAAAATACTCGCAAGACACGCGGGGCTGAAAGAGGTGAGGCCTGGCCAGCTTATCAATGCAAAGGTGGATATTGCCCTCGGCAATGATGTAACCGCGCCCATTGCCATAAAGGAGTTCAAGGCAAGCGGCGCAAAAAAGGTTTTTAATAGAAATAAAGTAGTGCTGGTGCCCGACCACTTCACGCCGAACAAGGATATAAAATCCGCTGAGCAGTGCAAGATTTTGAGGGGTTTTGCAAAGGAGCAGAAACTCAAACATTACTTTGACGGCGGCGATGTGGGCGTGGAACATGCGCTCCTTCCCGAAAAGGGGATTGTTGTGCCTGGCGATCTGGTTATCGGCGCGGACAGCCACACCTGCACCTACGGCGCGCTGGGCGCATTTGCAACAGGTGTGGGCTCAACGGATTTGGCCGCAGCGATGATTACCGGCGAGGCATGGTTCAAGGCGCCGGAGTCAATGAAATTTATATTCAAGGGCAAATTCAACAAATGGGTTGATGGCAAAGACCTGATACTTTATTTAATCGGCGAGATCGGCGTTGACGGCGCGCTCTACCGGGCAATGGAGTTCTGCGGGCCTGCTATTGAACGGCTCTCCATGGACAGCCGCCTTTCTATGTGCAATATGGCTATCGAGGCAGGCGCAAAAAACGGCATTATTGCGCCGGATAAAATTACCAAAGCGTATATAGAGAAAAGAGCGGAAAGGCCGTATAAATTTTACTCAAGCGATGAAGGCGCGGTTTACTGCGATGTGCGGGAATACGACTGCGCCGACATTGAGCCGCAGGTTGCGTTTCCTCATCTTCCAGAGAACACAAAAAATATCTCCGAGGTGGGAAATGTGCCGATTGATCAGGTGGTAGTCGGCTCATGCACCAACGGCAGGATGGAGGATTTAAGGGTTGCCGCAAAGATAATGAAGGGCAAAAAGATAGCATCCTCCACGCGCATGATCATCATCCCGGCAACACCGCTCATTTACCAGCAGGCTATGAAAGAAGGGCTGTTCGAGATTTATCTCAAGGCAGGCGCAATCATCAGTCCGCCAACCTGCGGCCCGTGCCTGGGCGGGCACATGGGGATTCTGGCCGAAGGCGAGCGGGCATTGGCAACCACCAACAGAAACTTCGTCGGCAGAATGGGACACCCCAAGAGCGAGGTCTATCTCGCAAATCCGGCAGTGGCAGCGGCAACTGCGGTGAAGGGAAGGATAGCGCATCCTGATGGGGTGGTGAAAAGATAGC
>JACQEJ010000038.1 GCA_016200645.1 Deltaproteobacteria bacterium
ACAGGTACGGGTTTTTTCTTTTGAGGACGTGTGAAAGCTTGAGAGCATCTATGCTTGCAATCCGTTGCTGATGAAAAGCCCCTATGTTTTCTTCAACGTATCTGGTTACATCTCGCAGGTTTAGTTTTTTCATATTTTGCCTTTGGCTCGCATAAATAATACGCAAGCGGTTCAATCTCACTTTTCACCATCTCGTAATATTCAGGAAGTATCTCAATCCCTATTGAATTCCTTAACATTCTTTTTGCAACAAAAATTGTTGTTCCAGAACCCATGAATGGGTCTAAAACAGTATTCTTTTCTTTAGTGAAGAGCTTTATAAACCATTCCGGCAATTCATCAGGAAATACTGCGCTGTGATTTTTGTTATTACATTCTGTAGCCAAATGCAAAACATTTGTAGGATAAACCATCTGCCGATTAAGCCAATTTGAAACATTTTTTGCGAAACCGCTCCCGTTTTTAGCATTATCTCTTATTTTGTCTGTTTCACTCAGGTTTCTTAATCTGCCTTTTGCCCAATCGCCGACAGGCACCATAACTTCTTCCTGATACATATTAAATTTAGTCGTTTTATTAAATTGTAAAAGTCTTTCCCATGCGTCACGAAAACGATTCGGCCATTTACCGGGATAACAATTTTTTTTATGCCATATAAATTCTTCTGTCCAAAGCCAGCCCTGCCTGCGCATGGCTAAAATCAATTCCATAACATAAGTGTGCCGCTCGCCGTTAGCAGCCTTTTCTTTGATATTCAAAACAAAGGTGCCTGTTGGCTTCAATACCCTTAAAAGCTGTTTAGAAATCGGCAAAAACCATTCAACATACCTATCAGGATGAATGCCTCCGTAGGTGTTTTTACGGCTGTCCGCATAAGGCGGGGATGTAAAAATCAGGTCAGTAGAATTATCGCCTACCTTTTCCAGTTCGTCTTTGCAGTCGCCTAAAATTATGTTTGTGTCAATTTTCTGCATAATCTTTTAAAAAGTAATCATCCGCAATCCGAATACCCGCAGTTGCACTTGGCGCAGCCTTCCTAATACTGCATTCCAAAAAATAATGAACTCATCATATTTACTTCTTTAAAAACCCTTTAGCCTTTTCAGCAAATTCTTTTATGACAGGTATCTTCTTCTTCACGGTTACAATATTCTGCCAGTTCATCTTCAGATATTGATGGATAGTTTCATTCCTGTGTTTTGTGAGAGGGGCTACCTTTAAAACAATGTCCCCAAGGAATTCATGAGATGCAAGGACAGTATCTTTATAGGTATCCGGGATGCGGAGTTTTTTCTTTTTCAGGCACTCTTCAGAGACATCAACGATACAAAGGATAATATCGTTTAATGTCTTGTCCAGGATGCTCCTGCTGTCCCTGTCTGCAAAATATCTATCCCTGTCGATACGGTCAGCCCTTTTGAGGAAATATTCTATTGTCTCGTCAAGAAAGGATAAAAGTCTCTCTATTCTGTCATCTGGTTCCATAAGCAAACCCTCTCTTGAATCTTATATTCTCGGTTTCATGCAAGACATAATCATAAAGCCTGTAAAGTGTCTCTTCATCCGGTTCCACAAGGGGAATGCCCTTCAATGCCTCCTGCATTACAAATGGAGATTCGTCAGGGTCATTGAATTGGAGAATCTCAACATCCCTGTCAACTGCCATCAGTAAGCTGTCAATTGCCTCTATAGACTCATCTTCGGTCTTTGTGTTTAAATAAACGGCAATATCTATATCTGAACGGCCATGCTGATTCCCGCCAGCGTATGAGCCATAAAGATACGCGAGAAGGACAATGCCCTTTTTCCGCATGTCCTCCAAAACCGTTTTTATTTTCTGAATTTCCTGTGGCAGTGTCATACTCATATACTCATCACCCGCAGTCCGAATACCCGCAGTTGCATTTGGCGCACCCTTCCTCATACTGCATCTGCGCTCCGCAGTCCGGGCAGGCGCCTCTCTGTAGGATATCGGCTATGGGCGATGGGCTATAGGCCATAGGGGATGAGATGTGAACCTCACCCATTCTGTAGCTATCGCCTATTGCCTCTTGCCCGACCCATCCCTTGGATGGGTTCCCCGCCGTCACCTGTCTTTTATAATTCACATACCAATCCATTGCTCTGGCAACAGCATCCGAACAGGATAGTATCTTCTCTTTGCCGTATCCAACAGGCACATGGCAGGATATGCCGCGCATCTGTTTAACAACCTCTTCTGCCTGTATTCCGCTCCTTAATGCAAGGGATGCCATTCTTCCTATAGCCTCGCACTGAGATGCGGCGCATCCGCCTGCCTTGCCTATCTGCGTGAATATCTCAAACGGTCTTCCTTCCTCATCCTCATTTATGGTTACATAAAGATTTCCGCACCCTGTCTTCATCTTCCTCGTTGCGCCAAATGTAACCTCGCCTCTGGGCTTGGGAGTTAAAAAGACAGGGGCTTGAGGCTTTTCCCCTAGTCCCGAGTCCCTAGCCCCTAGCCCCTCTTTCTGTCCCTTATTTAAAACCTGCACCTCTCTCGAGCCGTCTCTGTAAACCGTAACACCCTTGCAGTCAAGCTCGTATGCCAGCCAATAGACATCCGCCACATCTTCTGGCGTCGCCTCATTGGAAAAGTTGACGGTCTTTGAAACTGCGTTGTCCGTATACTTCTGGAATGCGGCCTGCATATTTATATGCCAGTCCGGGGTAATATCGTGCGAGGTGACAAATAATTTCTTTACATCATCCGGCACGCCTTGGACATCATGCAGCCCGCCTGTCTTTGCAACCTGTTTCATCAATTCCGGACTATAAAAACCGCGCCCTTTGGCAATCTCTTCAAACAAAGGATTTGCCTCAACAAGCTCTGCGCCGTCAAGCACATTCCTTGTAAATGCAAGCGCAAATATCGGCTCTATTCCTGAGGAGCATCCTGCTATCATGGAGATTGTGCCTGTCGGGGCAATGGTGGTTACCGTGGCGTTTCTTACCTTGCTGCCGTCACTATAGATAGAACCTTCATAGTTTGGAAATGCGCCGCGCTTTTCAGCAAGCTCAGTTGACGCCTCCCTCCCTTTTTCCTGTATAAAACCCATGATATCCGAAGCCGCCTTTATCGCCTCAAGAGAATTATACGGAATGCCAAGCCGGACGAGCATATCTGCAAAACCCATTACGCCGAGGCCTATCTTGCGGTTGCCCTTTGTCATCTTCTCAATTTGAGCAATGGGATAGCGGTTCATGTCTATGACATTATCAAGGAAATGCACAGCCTCTTTTGTAACATATTCCAATTTGTCCCAGTCTATTTCATACAAAGACAGG
>JACQEJ010000039.1 GCA_016200645.1 Deltaproteobacteria bacterium
GGCAAAGTTAGATAAGTACTATGAGGATATAGCAGCGGATGCCAAAGATGAATGCGACCTTGCCTCCAAGGTTTGTGTGGATACGAAGATTATAGAAGGGCATCCTGTTACAGCTATAGCGGATTTTGCCAAGAAGAACAAATATGACCTGATAGTTGTGGGCTCACGCTGCTTAACAGGCCTTACCCACTGGTTTGTGGGAAGCGTTGCAGAGGGGCTGGTTCGCGCTGCCCATTGTCCTGTTCTGGTGGTAAAGCAGTAAACCCTAAACCCCGTTACTTGACCGCAGGGCATTCACCCAGTTACTTGAGTTCAAGTAACTGGGTTCAAGTAACGGAGTAAACCAGCGTTACAGGGGGAGGTAATTCCGGGGACACATTCCATATCTGTTTCCGGATATTCTAAAAGTAAGGTTGCATATTTTAAACTTTCAGCTAAACCCCCACACCAAAATGTTTCTCTTTGGTGTGGGGGTAAAATACGAAAGAGCCAAAATTATTAAATCAATAAGGAGGGGGAGAGGTTGGGGGTAAAATACGAAAGAGCCAAAATTATTAAATCAATAAGGAGGGGGAGAGGTTATGGTGCCAGACAGCAGGCGATTGTTTAAGAGTAAATTATTGTTGCCTATACTATCTATTGCCCTGTTATTGCCGATACTAGCCGTGGCTGAGGTAACCACAGGACAACAAACTTCTGCAGGACAGGAGGCGGCTCAGACCCCGACAACGCAAGAAACCCAAGCGCCGGCCCCTGCAGAGGCAGCAGCTCCGGTTGGTGATTACGCAGCAGGAAAGGCATTGTTTACAGGGGAAAAGCGATTTAAAAATGGGGGCCCGCCATGCATATCATGCCACAGCGCCGGCGTGGGTGAGCTGGGCGGCGGAATCCTTGGTCCGAATCTGACAAAGGCGTTTGCAGATCCTTCCAAAAACCCTCTTCTTAGCACGGCCTGGGTTAACGGCGGCGGCAGCCCGGTAATGGGTCCTATCTTTTCCAGTAAAAATATTACCGATGAAGAGATGATAAACCTGCGGGCATTCTTCAAGGCTGCAAGCGAGAAAGAGGTGACGCCTGCTTCCACAGGGAAATTTACCATCATTGGTTTGCTGGGTTCTGTTGGAATACTTGTCCTGTTTAGCATAGTGTGGAGCGCAAGATACAGTAAAAGGAATCAAACCACTGCCCACGAGGCGTTATGGAGAAATTATGGCGGAAAAGGAGGTAGGTAGAAATGGCAACATGGATACAAGATGAAATAAATCCCAGTAAAAGAGGATGGGAAGAATTTTACAGAAACCGCTGGCAGTATGATAAAACCGTCAGAAGCACCCACGGGAATAACTGTACAGGCGGCTGCTCGTGGATGGTCTATGTAAAAGACGGCATCATCACATGGGAACTGCAGGCCGTTGATTATCCATTATTGGAGCCGACCATCCCGCCGTATGAACCGCGGGGATGTCAGAGGGGGGTATCCGCATCATGGTATGTGTACAGCCCTGTGAGGGTAAAATATCCATATGTCCGCGGAACGCTGATAGATGCATGGAAAGAGGCAAAGACAAAACATTCAGATTCCGTTAATGCATGGGCAAGCATAGTGGAAAACCCTGAATTGAGCAAGAAAATAAAGTGGTCAAGGGGAAAGGGCGGCTTCCGCAGGTTTGATTGGGACACGGTAGCCGAGATAATAACTGCCGCTCAGATATATACCATTAAGAAGTACGGGCCGGACAGGAATATCAGCTTCTCGCCGATTCCGGCCATGTCTATGATAAGCTATGCCGCAGGCGCCAGATATCATCAGTTAATCGGCGGCGTGAGCATGAGCTTTTATGATTATTATACAGACCTGCCAAACGCCCACCCTCAGGTTTGGGGTGAGCAGACCGACGTGGCAGAGAGCGCGGATTGGTATCATACGGCATATTGTGTCATAACAGGCGCAACTCCAAACAGGACAAGGACAGCAGACTGTCACTTTGTAGCAGAGCTTCGCACTGGCGGCGCAAAGTGCGTGGTAATGACCCCGGACTATTCTGAGGCTACAAAATACGCCGACCTTTGGGTTCCGGTAAAGCCCGGCTCCGACTGTGCCGTCTGGATGGCGATAAATCATGTTATCTGCAAGGAATACTATGCAGACAGGCAGGTGCCATACTTCGTGGACTATGCAAAGAACTATACAGACCTGCCTCACCTTATAAAGCTCAGGAAGACCAAGAATGGATATGAGATGGGCAGATACTTAAGGGCCATGGACCTGAAGGACTATGCCGATACGGATAACCCGGAATGGAAGTTCGCAATGTGGGATAGCAAGACAAACAGGCCGAGGATTGTGTACGGCGGCATGGGTTTTAGATATCCTAAGAAAAAAGAGAGTGAGAGTAAGTGGAATACCCTTCTGAAGGATGAGAGGACAGGCGAGCAGATAGATCCAGCCCTTTCGCTCCTTGACATTAAGGACGCCGCTCAGGAATGCGTGTTCTATGAGCTTGATACCGGCGAGGTTTACAAGAGACAGGTTCCTGTAAAGAAAATCCAAACGGTTACAGAAGGGGAGATATATGTAACCACAGTTTTTGACATGCAGATGTCCCACTTAGGTGTGGCGCGTCCAGGCCTTTCCGGCGACTTTGCCAAGAACTATGATGACGACAAGGGTTTTTCGCCTGCATGGCAGGAGAAATATACCGGTATCGGCCGCGCAACAATCATACAAATAGCCAGAGAATTTGCCTCTACCGCTGAGGTTACAAAGGGCAGGAGTATGGTAATAAGCGGCTCAAGCAGCAACCACTATTACCACTCTGACCTTATTTACAGGTCATTTATAGGGGCATTGATGCTCTGCGGATGCATCGGCAGAAACGGCGGCGGGCAGAACCACTATGTTGGCCAGGAGAGGCTTGCGCCATTTGATTCATGGGGTCAGATTGCCCTCGGCGCTGACTGGTCAAGGCCCCCGCGGCTTCAGAATACACCGAGCTACTGGTATATACATACCCAGATGTTTAAGTATGACGACAAGATAACAGAGTACCATAAGGTTCCGGATCCTAATGCCTTAACTTATGAGCATTGCGCTGACTGGCAGGTCAGGGCTGTTCGGCTGGGAGGTCTTCCCTGGTATCCGCAGCTTAACAAGAGTCCCCTTGTTGTGGCAGAGGAGGCCCAGAGGGCCGGGGCAAAGACTGATGCCGAGATAGTTGACTACACTGTAAAGCAGCTCAAGAGCGGCGCGCTTCAGTTTGCTGTTGAGGACCCTGACGCGCCTGAGAACTGGCCGAGGGTATGGATGATATGGCGCGGCAATGCGCTTGGCTCTTCCGCAAGGGGGCAGGAATACTTCCTCAAGTTCCTCCTCGGCACACACCATAATATGGACTGCGAAGAGGTTGCAAAGCCGCACATCAAGGATATGAAGTATAGGGAGTCGCCTCTGGGCAAGCTTGACCTTATTGTTGATTTGAATATGCGTATGAACACAACACCGACCTACAGCGACATAGTGCTTCCTGCTGCCCACTGGTATGAAAAGGAGGACATAAACACCACAGACCTCCACTCTTATATTCATCCGATGGGCGCGGCAGTGCCGCCAAACTGGGAGGCAAAGAGCGACTGGGATGCATTCAAATTCCTTGCTAAGAAGTTCTCAGAGCTTGCAGCAAAGCATTTTCCCAAGCCTGTGAAGGATGTGGTAATGTCGCCGCTTATGCATGATTCCCCAGGTGAGATTACACAGCCGGCAATACCTGCTGTTAAGGACTGGAAGAAGGGGGACTGCGATTTTATACCGGGTGTAACCGGGCCGAACATAACCGTTGCAATGAGGGACTATACCAATGTTTCTAACCGCTATATCTCCCTTGGGCCTCTGATGAAAACTAAATATGGTTTTCATAACATCCTGCTCAATGGCAAGCCGTTCTATGACGAATACATCAATGATCCCCATACCCAGAAAGTGGAGTGGGGCGGTGAAAAATATATATCCCTTAAGGAGGCCAAGGAGGCATGTAATGCGGTTATCCACTTCTCCAGCCTGACAAACGGAGAGAATAACTACCAGCAGTGGCTCATTGAGGAGCATCACACAGGTCTTCACGGTGATACTTACAAAGAGGCCAAGGAGTCGGTTAAGAAAATATTCGGCCATGACCCGTCAAGGGTATGGACTCTAAAACATGCAGAGCTCACGCCAAAGGCTATGGAGGCTGCTATGGTAGAATACCACGGCATTGCCGATGAAATAGCAGGGCCTGACAGGAACTTCCGTACGAACTATGACGACATCGTTGCACAGCCAAAGAGGTGGCTTAACAGCCCCCTGTGGGCAGGCGACACAAGGAACGGGAGGTCATACACAGGGTATACAAACCAGATAGATTTCAGGCTTCCCTGGAGGACTTTGACAGGCAGGCAGCACTTCTATCTTGACCATCCCACCTATCTTGAATTTGGAGAGGCCCTGTGCACCCATAAGTACAAGCTGGATCCGAACAAGATGAATGAGCTCAAGAGGAGCGATAGAACAGGGGCGCTGCACCTCAACTATATTACCCCGCACGGCAAGTGGCAGATACACTCAACACACTATGACAACCTGAGGATGCTGACGCTTTCCCGCGGCGGCAATGTGATATGGGTTAATGACAGGGATGCAGAGAGCGCAGGCATAAAGGACAACGACTGGGTGGAGGCATATAACGATAACGGCGTGTATGTGGCGCGGGCTGTTGTCAGCGCCAGAATACCCTCCGGAACATGCTTTGCCTATCACTCACAGGAGAGGACAATAAATATCCCCAAATCCCAGATAAGGAACAAGATCAGAGGCGGGTTCCACAACAGCCTCCCGAGACAGAGGCTAAAGCTCCCGACACTGAGTGTTGCCGGCTATGGGCAATTCTCCTACGGGTTTAATTCGTGGGGACCAATACCAATCATCAGGGATACAACGATATTGCTTAGAAAAATGAAGAATCAGGAGGTGGAATGGTAATGGATATCAGGGCGCAACTTTCAATGAGTTTCAACCTTGACAAATGTATAGGCTGTCATACCTGCAGCGTATCCTGCAAGAACATCTGGACTACCCGCCAGGGCGCAGAGTATATGTGGTGGAACAATGTGGAGACCAAACCGGGCGCAGGATATCCGCTGACATGGGAAGACCAGGAGAGATACCGGGGCGGCTGGGAGGTGGCGGACGGCAACCTGAGACTCAAACTCATCAAGGGCAACAAGCTCAGGACTTTGGCAAGCATATTTTTCCAGCCGAATCTTCCGACCATAGACGATTACTATGAGCCGTTTACCTATGATTACCAGAACCTGTTCAATGCCCCGGCCGGAGATGACCAGCCGGTAGCACGGCCCAAATCTCTTGTTACAGGCGAGTTCATGGAGAAGATCGTTCTAGGACCGAACTGGGACGATGATTTCGGCGGGTCGCCTCTTTATGCCTCAAACGATCCGAACCTCAAAGGGCTTTCAGACTCGCAGAAGGAGATGCTTACCAAGTTCCATAAGCTATTCTACTTTTATGTGCCGAGGATATGCAACCACTGTCTCAATCCCGCCTGTGTTGCATCCTGTCCGTCAGGTGCAATATACAAGAGGGGCGAGGACGGCATTGTTCTGATTGATCAGGATACCTGCCGCGCGTGGAGATTCTGCATAAGCGCCTGTCCTTATAAAAAGCCTTACTACAATTGGGCAACAGGAAAATCGGAAAAATGCATCTTCTGCTATCCCAGGACAGAGACAGGCCAGCCCAATGCCTGCGCCCATTCCTGTGTCGGAAGGATCAGAACCGTTGGAGTCATTCTTTATGACGCAGAAAGGATAGAGGAAACGGCAAAACTTCCTGATGATAAAATTGTTGACGGGATGAGGGATATAATCTTGGACCCATTTGACCCAAAGGTTATAGAAGCGGCAAGGAAGGCAGGCATTGACGAAAACTGGATTGCCGCCGCACAGGATTCGCCTGCTTACAACCTCTTTAAAAAATGGAAGATATCATTGCCGAATCACCCTGAATTCAGAACAGTTCCTATGAACTTCTATGTGCCGCCTCTGTCGCCTATACTGCACCAGGCCAAGGCAGAGCGGGGCGGGACATTTGATCCGGAATCTGCCGGCTTCTTCAATGAGATAGAAAAGATGAGAATCCCCGTAAAATTCCTCGCAAATCTGATGGCTGCCGGCAACGAGAAACTCGTCATGGAGTCGCTTAAAAAACAGATGGCTGTCAGGATGTACTGGCGCCGTAAGCGCGTAGGGGACTTAAGCGAGAGCGAAGTCAAGAATGCGCTGTCTCAGTCAGGCTTGACTCCGCAGGATTGCGAGGATATATACAGGCTGAACTCTCTTGCCACCTATAAGGAGAGATTTGTAGTTCCGGAGACGCACCGCGAAAGCAAGACCACTCTGGACCCAAGGACGATGTACGAAAAGAGAGGGACGATCGGCTTCGGCGCAAAAAAGAAGGAACTAATCGGGAGGCAGTGGTAAACGACAATGATGGTCTTGGAAAAGAGCCTGTACACGCGCTTGGGAGAGTTGGTTCGCTACCCGAAGGAGGATATCAGGCCTGTGGTTGATGAGTGTATAGATAGCCTTATCAAAGGTCAGTATCCTGAAGAGGTTATAAATGAGATTAAGAATTTCAGGAAGGATCTTGATAAAGTGCCTCTGGACACGCTTCAGGAACTTTATTCTTATACCTTCGAGCTTGTTTCAGACACTACGCTCGATATGGGGTATTATATCCATGACGGCTTTAAGCGGGCAAGAAATCTCTTAACCATTAAGTCAATGTATAGGGAGCAGGGGTTCCCCTTTGAAGATATTGCCAAAGGGGAGCTCCCTGATAATCTTTCCGTGACTCTCCAATTCATTGGCTTTCTTAAGGATGAAGAGCTAAGAAATGATTTCACGAAGACCTTCGTAATCCAGGCGATGGAAAAATTGAACAGGAATTTCCAAACCAAGAAGAATGCCTATAGACACCTGATAAACGCCATCTATAGAATATTAGACAAAGATGTAAAGGAGACAAAATAATTTACGAATTACGAATTAAAAATTCAAATCGTAAATCTAAAATCGTAAAAAGGAGGTTATAAATGAATACTTTATTCTTTGGTTACATGCCATACTTGCTTCTGGCAACAGCGATAGTGGGGACAATCTACAGGTATACTACCAACAAATTCTCATGGTCAAGTCAATCCTCGCAGTTTCTTGAGAACAGGGCCCTATTCTTTGGCTCATTCCCATGGCATTATGGAATAGTTTTGGTGCTCCTGGGCCATATCATCGGACTCTTGACCCCAAGCACTATCTTTGCATGGAACAGCGCGCCTCTCAGGCTCTATATCCTTGAGAGCTCAGGCTTGGCGCTTGGTCTGTTGGCGCTTTTTGGACTCATAGCCCTTATGTACAGGAGGCTGACAAACAACAGGGTAAAGGCATTGACAACCTCATGGGATGTGCTTCTTCTTATTATATTATTGATACAGGTTGTAACAGGCTTGGGCAATGCCATCCTTTATAGGTGGGGTTCCAACTGGTATGCGGCGGCGGCTGTCCCGTGGATGCGGTCTGTATTGACACTTAGTCCCAATGTGGATTATGTTGCAAATCTGCCTCTTATAACCAAGGCGCATATCTTCAATGCAATGCTGTTTATCGCTCTGATACCATTTACAAGGCTCGTTCATTTCTTTGTAATCAACATCTATAAGTACCTCTGGAGGCCATGGCAGGTGGTCAGGTGGTATAGCAGGGAAGTCCGGACGGAGAACATTGTTCAGTATAAGTAAGAAGAAAAGGGTAAGAGAACTATCTTACCCTTTTTGCATTTAGGATTATCCCTTTAAAGAAAACGAAAGAAGAGGTGCTATATGATTCAACTCTTTGTAGGGACTGCGGCTGTATTAGGCGCATTGATAATAATGACTATCTTTTGGAAGGTTGGCACAAGCAGCATGCCAAGGGATGATGATTACAAGCATGTTGCAGAGGCAGGATATGCCATCAGGAGAAAATATTTCTGGGGGCTTCTGGCAGTAAGCGTAGTTCTTCTTATTATCGGCATCTTTGCATTCCCCTATCCAAAAATCATGGAGGCAAAAATTAAAGGCGAGCCGTTTGTGGTGAAGGTAAACTCCAAACAGTTCCAGTGGGATTTGTCAACAACTCAGATACCATTGGGTCCAGTAAGATTTGATATAACCTCGCAAGATGTAAACCATGGTTTTGGCATCTATAATGAAAAAGGGATGCTTGTGGCCCAGAGCCAGGCAATGCCGGATTATGTAAACAGGCTTTATTTCAATTTTACAAAACCGGGGAAATACAAGATATGGTGTCTTGAGTATTGCGGCGTTGCCCACTATGTTATGGCAACTGAATTTGAAGTAAAGTAGGAGGAGGTAAAAGATGGATGATGCATTGTATGAGAGGCGGGTAGCCGGCGTATCATTGAGTATCGGAGCTATTACCATTGTTCTCTTTGGCGTTACCATATTCATTGGTGTAATAGCAAGAACAAGTCAGGGAGGATTCATTACCTTAAGACCTGATGTTTTTTATGAGTTTATGACCCTTCACTCTGTCGGCGTGGCCGGCTCTCTGATGACCGGTATAACGGCCATGATGTGGTATTCTCTGAGAAAACACCTCAATCTGCATATGAACCTTATGCAGATTATGTTCGGGATTATAGGAGCGGTTGTGGTAAGCCTTCTGGCAGCCACCCTGCTCGGCTTTTATGGGACAGGATGGACATTTCTTTATCCCTTGCCGTTTAAATCAGCAGGCGCATGGGATGACTGGGCTGCCGGGTTATACCTCCTTCTGCTCCTGTGTGTTGTAGCCGCCATGTCTCTGAGCTGGGGGGATGTGGTGGTGACTGCAGCCAGGAAATATACCTTTTCCTGGGCAGTGGGCTGGAAATTGATAGCAGGGAAGGACACCCCTGAGACCACCCCTCCGCCAGTGGTGTTGATTTCTGTTATTACCTCGCTTTGCGGCCTCTTTTCTAATATTGCAGGCGCGACAGTGTTAATTCTCCTTCTCATTCATTGGGCTGATCCAGGCTTTTATCTGGATTATCTTTATATAAAAAATCTCATCTACTATTTTGGCCATATATTGATGAATATGGCCATGTATATGTCTGTGGCAGTGGTTTATGAACTCCTGCCCCTGTATGCAAAAAGGCCGTGGAAATCCAATAAGATTGTGGCTATATCATGGAATGCGGCATTTATTGCAGTTAGCATTGCTTATATGCATCACCTGCTTCAGGACTTTCCTCAGCCCTTTGCCATTCAGGTGCTCGGCGTTTTCGGCTCATATATGGCGGCCTTTCCTGCCACCGTGGTTACCGTTATAGGCGCTATGGTTCTGGTTTACAGGTCAGGGATTAAATGGACAGTGGCGCCTCTTTATATGTTCCTCGGCCTTATGAGCTGGGCCATTGGCGGGTTCTGGGCTGTGCTTGATGCGGGCTTTAATAATGCATTTCACAATACCATGTTTGTCCCCGGCCATTTTCACCTCTATCTCTTAGCCGGCACATCTTTTATATTTGTTGCCACTCTTTATAATATGACGGAAGAGCTGGGCGGATGCAAAGATACTTTTGAAGATAGACTCGGATTGTGGGCATGGTTTATAGGCGCTTACGGTGTTGCCCTTACATTCCTTCTGTCAGGTATCTTTGGCACACCAAGACGGTATGCTGTCCAGATGCCGGGAAAAGAGGTATGGAGCGCCTTTGGCGCCATTTTCGGTTGGATAGTAATATTTGCCCTGATTTTGGTTATAGGCCGATATCTTACAAGGCTTCAGAAGGTAAAGCCGCTGAGAAGTTGATTTTTGGATTATAAAACTATATGTCTTATAGGACTTATAAGGCCTATAGTTTTTAAATGAGGAGGTAAATTATGGCAGAAGAGAAAAAAACAGAAGAAGGACAAGAACCGGTCCCAGCATGGCAGTTATTTTATGACAATATATTTCTGCTCCTCTTTTTAGGGATTGCAATCCCCACGTTGGTTTACACGGTATGGGGATTGATGGAAATAGTTCAGATTCCGGAATTACCAGTATTCAAACCGTAAAGAAGGCAATCAATTTCTTTTACAGGAGGATAGGATGGCAATAAAAGAGCCTGAAAGGATATGGTGGAAACCATATACAAGGGATGAAAGATTGTGGGTTGCAATGGCCCTTCTCTGGATGATGGTTTCTTTTGTGTTTATGCCGGTTTATCATTTTATAGGCGCACAGAATCCGCCCAACGAGACATATAGGGTAGGGGATAAGGAAAAATTCAGGGCGCTGGTGGACGGCATGGTGAATAAGTATAAAGTGGGAGAGGAGAAAGGCTTCCCGATAGTTAAGCCAGAGCCAGGGTCGGATGTATTTGTTCAAGCCAGTATGTGGCAGTGGTACCCAATTTTAGAACTTCAACAGGGCAAGACCTACAGGATCCATCTATCATCCATGGATATAACCCACGGATTTTCGATCCAGCCTATCAATATGAACTTTACAGTGCTTCCTGGCTATGATTATGTGGTCACGCTAACCCCGACTACTGCGGGCGATTATTATATTATATGCAATGAATACTGCGGCCTTGGCCATCATCTCATGGTGGGCAAGATGATTGTAAAGCAGGGAGGTAATTAAGATGGACTATAGAATATGCTCGTTGACAGGGTTTAAGATTCATAAGACGGCCGAGGATCTTGTAAAGTGGAATATGGTTACCGCCATCCTCTTTCTTACCCTTGGCGGATTTATGGGGCTTCTGATGGCTCTTACCAGGTGGCCGTCGGTTCATTATCTGGATGCCACCCACTATTACCGCTTCCTTACCCTTCATGGATTTAACGCATTGCTTTTATGGATTCTGTTCTTTGAGATAGGGCTGGTCTATTTTACATCGGCTATACTTCTTAACACCAGGGTGGTCGCGCCATTCGTCGGATGGATAGCGTATGCGCTGATGCTGGTGGGCGCTATGTTTGTAAACATAGTGGTATTTGCAGGAAAGGCGGATGTGCTCTTTACTTCGTATGTTCCCCTCAAGGCAAATGGCGTATATTATCTTGGAATTATTATCTTTGCCGTAGGCGCCCTTACGGCGTTCGGACATTTCTTTGCCAATATCATTCAGGCAAAACGGGATGGGGCATATAAAAACACTTTGCCTTTGGGCACATTCGGCCTTGCCGCTGCCTCAATCATAGGGGTTTTTACCCTTGCCCACGGCGCTGTGATTATGATACCGGTCTTTTTCTGGTCTATAGACCTTATAAAGTATATAGACCCCGGCACATACAGATTGATATTCTGGGCGCTCGGTCATGCGTCCCAGCAAATAAATGTTTGCGCCATGGTAGCCATGTGGTATATGTCGGCGGCGTTTGTTCTGGGCGCAAATCCGGTGAACGAGAAGCTCTCCAGAACAGCCTTTGTCCTTTATATACTTTTCATAAATATAGCGTCAGAGCATCATCTTCTTGTAGATCCTATATTCAGCACCTGGCACAAGGTTGTAAATACAGGCTATATGATGCATCTGGCTGTTCTTGCGAGTATGATCCACGCCTTTGCAATACCTGCCTCTATGGAAGTGGCTCTGAGAAAGAAAGGATATACAAAAGGACTCTTTGACTGGCTCAAAAATGCGCCGTGGGGGAATCCTGCATTCTCAGCCACATTCCTTTCCATTATAGGCTTTGGATTTCTTGGCGGCATAACAGGGGTTATATTCGGCACAGAGCAGTTTAACATTATCAGGCATAATACATTTGCCATTACAGGCCATTTTCACGCAACAGTGGTGTCAGGAACCACGGTAGCGTTTATGGGAGGGACATATCTCCTGATTCCGTATATATTCAGAAGGGAGATAATACTGCCGAGGCTCGCAGCCTTCCAGCCGTATTTATACGCCATTGGCGTGGCTGTTATGTTAATAGGGATGATAGCTGCAGGGTCTTACGGTGTTCCCCGGAGACACTGGGATATAACCTTCTCCAGCGCCATATTTCCGTTTAGCTTTGATCCATCCACGGATATATTTCTGAGTATAATGGGGGTAGGCGGTTTATTGGCTGTTCTTGGGGGTGTTATATTCATAATAGTATCCCTCGGTTCTATAATGTTTGGCAGACGGACTGAATAATTCGTTTACCCAGTTACAAAAGTGTTTTTGCAGCAGGGTTAACTAAAGCAGTTGTCCACACTTGCCGCAGGGTCTAATGCCCTGCAGTCAAGTAACGGGGTTTACAATAGTCTTTTAGGAG
Source organism: Deltaproteobacteria bacterium (assembly GCA_016200645.1). Classification (GTDB taxonomy): domain Bacteria; phylum Desulfobacterota; class GWC2-55-46; order UBA9637; family UBA9637; genus JACRNJ01. The sequence continues at coordinate 12,351 of JACQEJ010000039.1, forward strand.
GAGGTGTTTAAGATGGCAGAAGAAAAAGAAAAACGTAAAGACAAGATGGAGGCGCCAGGCACTTTCGCTTTATCCATTATCTTTTTGGTGGCGTTTATCATTATATGGTTTGCTCATCTCAAATGGCTTATAGAGGTATGGGGCGTGAAATAATAGCCTTATGGCGATTACAAACTGAAAATTGCAAAATGCAAAATTAAAACTTAAAAAGAAAATAGTTTTAATCTTACAATTTGACATTTGCAATTTTCATTCTTCAATGAGCGACAGCGCATAGGGGGTTGTATGGAAAATGAAAAGATAAATTGGCCATTACTGATAAGCGTAGCCACGGTATTGATTGTTTTGGTGTTGATTATCATGCCGTGGAAATAGTCCGATTTTTAAAAACCAACAATAAATTTTGGCAGGAGGTAAGGCAAGCCTTCGATAAAATCGGAGGCTTTTTAATTTAACATGGGCAGATTGATAATTTTTATAGGTTTAGTTGTTGTAGCTGCCTTAACAAATGCTTACGCTGAAATAAGCCTGGAGACCAGTAAAAAGGCGATTCAAGCGGCAGAGTGGGCAGAGGGGACAACGCCGCGGGATTATATCCTGGTGGATCAGGATGGAAAGACCTTTCGCTTGAGCGAATATTTTGGGAAAGGCAAGCCCCTTCTTGTCAGCTTTATCTATACATCCTGCACTGCTGTCTGTCCTACGATTACAGGCTCTCTTTCTAAGGCTGCTCTGGAGGCGAGGAAAGAATTTGGAGACAAATTCAATGTCCTGACCATTGGCTTTGATTCAGAGATTGATACACCGGAAAGGCTCAGGGAATACGGGAAGAGATTTACCGATAATTTTCGCTTCATGAGATTTGCAACCGGCAGCAAAGATACGATAGAGAAGATGACAAAAGATTTCGGCTTTTTTTATCAAAAGGAAAAGTGGGGTTTTAACCATCTTAATATGATAAGCGTTGTGAATGCTCAAGGTAAGATATATAAGCAGGTTTATGGCCAGAAATTAATCCCGGCTGATATAGAGACCCCTTTAAAGGAATTGATTACAGGCCGGATGCCAAAACAGGGGACTCTCACCCTCATAGACAGGATAAAACTCTTCTGCTCCACATACGATCCTGCAACAGGCCGATATGTGGTAAACTGGCCTGTGATTATAGGCTTTCTTGTTCAGCTTGTTTTAATCCTCATCATTGTATTTGCTGTCTGGGGCAGGTCCATCTTATCGCTTTTTTCTAAAATCCATCCACGCGGGGTTAAACCTGTATGAACGGAATGCTCGCCCCCCGCCTATGCATAGGCGGGGGTTATGTTTTTAATTGACTGCCATAAAATTTGATGATAAATTTGGTACTAAATATTGAGAGATGGAGGGGCATAAAGATGTCAGATGTGATGTTAAAAATAAAATATACATGTTTACACCCATCCTGTGTTGTGCATTGCAAGGAAGGTGAGTTGTTTCTTTCGGAGTCTGAATTTGGGAAGCTATCATGTTATGAAGATAAAACAGCTTTTAAAAGTCCTAAGAATGTATGCCGTATGGGTTTTTCCCAGCAGTTCAAGGCATTAAATATTGAGACGACAGAAGACGCTAAGATAGAGAGCCATGCGCAACCTGAAAAAAAGAGACCTGAAAATGACCCTATTGTCCACCTCATAGAGGAACATAAGAAGGTGCTGGAGAAGCTGGAGAGGGTAGAAGCAGACCTGATTAAAAGGGATATTGAGGGATTGTGGCTTTCTACCGCAGACCTTGACAACATCATTCATCTCCACGGCGCTATAAAGGAGGAAGAGATATTATTCCCTGCATTGAAGGGCCTTGTTCCTTTTGGCGAAGGTCTCGTTGCCTGCATCAATGAGGACCACCGTGAGATCGTATCGCTTCTCTATTCCTTCCGTGAGGCCCTTAAAGATGGAAACATAAACGACAAGGTGATAGGCTCTTCGCTCGTCGCCCTTAAGAGCCATATACGCAAGGAGGATAATGAGTTTTTTGAGTTCGTTAAAAAATATATAAATGACGAAATGAGAGAGATGTTGATGGCAAAGATGGGGCATGCGGATAAGACTTTTGTTCCAAAGGATCCAGGACAGCGGAGATATGATGAGAAAGAAGCGGCAGAAAGGGCGAATTTCCACCGGAAAACTCTGGAATCAAGAGAGATTGCCTGTGATACCTGCTGCCATTAATTTGAACAGCCGGATTGGCAATAATTTTGAAAGGAGACTCATATAAATGGAGATTACGACACACGAACAGGCGAGGGAGGCAATAAAAAAGTGGCTTACTGAGAATAACCACAAGGTAAACGAAATAAAAGACGAAAATGCGAACTTTCACTTTGAAATTGACTATCCCCTAAGTTCGCAGAAAAGACAGAGGGTAATACAGCCGAAAGAATATCCAGGGTTGATTGTGATTTTGAACGGCGTTTCTCTTGCGCCGGAGCATATGGAAAAACTGAAGAAGATGAAAGAGGAAAAGAGAGAGGGATTGTATTCCGAGATAAGAAAGGACCTCATATTTGCGGAGAACAGTTACGATATGAACCTTGATGATGGGGGTGTTGCAAAGCAGATCCAGTTTTCATACGAGTTCTATTTCGACGCCCTTACAAAAACCCATTTATTTAAAGGGCTTCTTTTGAATCACAGAACCCTTCTGTATATCGTAACTAAATTTAACGAGAAATTCGGCGTGCCGGTTATGCCTGCCATGCCCAAGGAACATGGAATAGCAGGGACAACCCTGCAATAAGGACAAGCCGTAGATGGTAGACAGTAGAAGGTAGACAGTAGATAGGAAGGACTTGGATTTTGTTTTTCCCTGTCTACTGTCTACTCTCTACCGTTTTTTCCCTTTTAATCTTTGCCAAGAAAATCCCTATTCATCATTCAACCATTCCATTCCATGTTTCGTTCAATTTTTATTATAGCGCAACCCTTCCATGCGGCAAGGGGCCCGGATTTTTTGCAAGAAATTCTTTGCTTGAACTGCGCATAGAAACTGATATTATTGAAAAAATGATTTATCTCGACAATGCAGCGACATCTTATCCGAAGCCTGAAGCAGTCTATAAACGGATAGAGCATATCCTGAGGCATATCGGCGGCAATCCTGGCAGAAGCGGCCACAGGATGGCCATGGATGCAAGCCGCGTTGTCTTTGAGGCGCGGGAATCTGCTGCAAGGCTTTTCAATATTAAAAATGCAGAGAGGATTGCATTTACCAAGAACGTCACAGAGGCTATAAATACTGCGCTGAAAGGCATATTAAGGCCGGGCGACCATGTTGTCACTACATCCATTGAGCATAATGCGGTTGTAAAGCCTTTGAAAAGACTGGAGAAAGAGGGCGTCATGGTTAGCTGGGTTAAGGCTGATAAAAACGGCTGGCTCAGGCCTGAGGATATAGAGCGGGCCATAACAAAAGAAACGAAGGTTGTAACAGTTGTTCATGCCTCGAATGTATTCGGCGCAATCCTGCCTGCGGAAGAGATAGGCAGGATATGCAGGAAAAAAGATGTTTTATTTATGATTGACGCTGCCCAGACGGCAGGCGCAATGCCGATAGATGTAGAGGCATTGAATATAGACATACTCTGCGCAACAGGGCATAAAAGCCTTTTTGGCCCGCAGGGCACAGGGTTTTTCTATGTAACGGAGGGGATTGAGCCCATGCCCCTCATTGACGGCGGCACAGGCGAGGATGACGAGACAATGGAGATGCCTGACAGTCTTGAGGCCGGCACCATGAATACACCGGGTATAGGCGGGCTCGGGGCAGGCATAGAATTTTTGTTGAAGGAAGCCGTTGAAAAAATCAGGAAATATGAAGAAGGGATTATAAGGCAGATAATAGAAGACTTGAGCGGCATAAAAGAGATAAAGATTTTAGGCTCTTTGGATGAAAAAAAGAGGACATGCCTTGTTTCATTTACTATAGAAGGCAAGGAGCCGTCAGAGCTGGGCTGCAGGCTGGATAATGAATTTGGCATTATGACAAGATGCGGGCTCCACTGCGCGCCGCATGCGCACAGAACAGCAGGAACTTATCCCTCAGGGGCTATTCGGGTAAGTCCCGGATATTTTAATACAGAAAAGGAGATAGAGGAGTTTTTAAAGGCGGTGAGGGAGATAGCGCAATAAGAGACAGTTTAAAAGTTTCAACTTTATAACTTTCAACTTGTCCTGCGGATGTTTATAAAATGGATGAGAAAGAAAATATCGCAATCTCTTTTGAAGCCTGCCTTGAATGCGGCACATGCAGGATTGCCTGCGAATTTATAGATTGGAAAAATCCGAGGGGCGGGTTTGGTGTGTGCTATAGATATGGATAAGACAGGTTATAGGCTATGGGCAAGAGGCGATAGGAAAATATGAAAGACATCATCATAGCAAACGCAGTCAGAACACCCATTGGAAGTTTTAACGGGGCGCTCCGCAATATCCCTGCCCCACGGCTCGGCAGCATCGTTATTGGCGAGGCGATAAAGATGGCAGAAATAAAACCGGAAGATGTTGACGAGGCAATCATGGGAAACATCCTGTCTGCCGGCCTTGGCCAGGCCCCTGCCAGGCAGGCTGCTATTGGCGCGGGTTTGCCGCATGGAGTAAATTGTCTCACGGTTAACAAGGTCTGCGGCTCAGGCTTAAAGGCAGTAATGCTGGCGGCGCAGGCAATTGCATTGGAAGACGCGGAAATAATCGTTGCAGGCGGCATGGAGAACATGAGCCGGGCGCCGTATCTTCTTGAAAAGGCCAGATTCGGTTACAGGATGGGGGACGGCGGGATAATGGATAGCATGATTAAAGATGGATTATGGGATGTTTATAATAATCTTCACATGGGTTCCTGCGCCGAGATGGTTGCCGAACATTATTCTATCGGCAGAGAAGAACAGGACAGATATGCCTTGCAGAGTTACAAGCGGGCAATGGAAGCACAGGACAATGGATATTTCAATGAAGAAATTATTCCCATAACCGTGCCTATCGGTCGTGATAAATTTGAGAGTGTAACGCAGGATGAGGAGCCTACGAGACACGACCTTTCACGGCTTAAAGAGCTTCTGCCGGTTTTTAAGGAGAACGGCGGAATAACAGCAGGCAGCTCTTCCAAGATAAGCGACGGCGCGGCAGCAGTTGTTGTGATGTCAGGAGATAAGGCAAAAGAGCTTGGCATAAGGCCGATGGCGAAAATCATTGCCTATGCCGCGCAGGGGGTAGAGCCTGAGATGTTCAGCATTGCGCCTGCCGGAGCAATCCGTAAGATTTTGGACAAGACAGGGCTTGCTCTGGATGACATTGACCTGTTTGAAATCAATGAAGCGTTTGCAGTATCAATCCTTGCTGTGATAAAGGAGCTTGATTTAGATGAGATAAAGGTGAATGTTCACGGCGGCGCTATTGCCCTGGGGCATCCCATCGGCGCAAGCGGAGCAAGAATTTTGACCACATTGCTTTATGCCATGAAAAGAAAGAATGTCAAAAGGGGCATCGCTGCCATCTGCATTGGCGGCGGCGAGGCAGTGGCAGCGCTGGTGGAGAGAGACTGAAGTTGTATAATGCTGTCTTCTTTCTTTACACTTGCATTTACCCCCACACCTTGTTGGGAATGCCCTGCGCTCTTGGCGCAGGGTTACTTCTTTTCTTCCTTGCCCCCGCACCAAAATTTTTGGTGTGGGGGTCAAGGTGTGGGGGTTTACAAGCCCCCTTTAATACCTAAATCCTAATACTAAAGTATTATAATATATTTGCGTTCAGGCTAATCCTTTTTCTTAAAAAATCAGTCTGTAGCAGGATTGTATTTATTTAAAATAAATGCTATATTTCCCCATTATAAAAATAACAATAGCTATGGCAGAGGTGTAGTATAGTAAAACATATGCCCATGAAAGTTATGCTTGCATTCAGCAATCTTCTTTTTTCAGAGGGAATTGCCAGACTCTTGGAAGATGATAAGAATTTACATGTTGATATGCTGAAGGGCGGCATGGAACAGCAAATAAAGTGTATAGAGTCTAATAAGCCTGATATAGTGCTGCTGGATATTATAACCTTGTATAATGTCCTGTCAGATGTCAGGCCCACGCAAAAGATGGCTTTTATCTTGGTTGATACAGGGTGCAGTGAGGAGAATATCATATCTGCATTCATGAGCGGAAGGCTGTCAGGCATACTCATGGCCAATGCTAACTCTACACTCCTGCGTAAGGCAATTGCTGCGGTCGCCGGCGGCGAGATATGGATAGATAATAAGACGATAAAAAATTTATTAACAGGTCTCAATTCAGTTAAAAAAGGATGGTCCGCCTCAGGCGGAAGTATAGATGAATTATCAAAGCGGGAGAAGGAGATTATACATCTTGTATCGCTCGGCTGCAGAAATAAGGAGATCGCTTCCAGATTGTATATCAGCGAGCCAACGGTCAAAACACACCTTCGCAGGATTTTTCAAAAACTTAATATACAGAACCGCCATCAGTTGATTGCCTTTGCTATGAAAAATAACTACATATCCAATCTCAATCCAATCCCAAAAACAAAGGCATCCTCCCTGAAAATCGGGACATTTTTACTCCACCTGCTCGCCTTTCTGCAAATCCCAGCAACATTTACAAGTCCTCTTTAATGCCTAAATCCTAATACTAAAGTATTATAATATATTTGCGTTTAGGCTAATCCTTTTTCTTTAAAAATCAGTCTGGAGGAGGATTGTATTTATTTAAAATAAATGCCAAACTTTCCGATTGTAAATAACAACAGCCTTACAGTCGTGGCTTTTTTTCTATACTCATTTTGCAAGAAATTCAGACCATTCATTCTCCAGTCTTTGTAGACTGGTTTTTTGTTGTGGTGAAAAACAGCAGTGAACTCGTTTCAGCATCCTGAATGCAAAGTCTGCGATAAACGGATGGCGCGATGAATTTTGTCCTTAGCAGAAATAAAATCAGCAATGCCGTAATTCTCTGCGGCGGTCACAATGCCCGTTTAGGGCCTTTAATAAGGCGCAGCCCTGTCTGCATGTTGCCTGTTCTGAACAGGCCGTTTATAGAATGCACAATAGATTTTTTAAAGGATAACGGAATAAAAAATATCATAGTCTCTGTGTCTGATGAACATGAGAACAGGAGAGGGGATGATTACCTGAGCGGCCTGAGGCATAATTACGGCCGCGGCTTAGATATCCGGTGTATTGGCGAGAATAGGCCGCGGGGCACGGCCGGCGCGCTGCGCGATTTAAAAGATTTTATTGGCGACGAATGTTTTTTGGTTATCAATGGAAATACATTTGTTGAAGATATGGATATTGATGAGATGATGACAGGCCACCACACTAAGAGTTCATCTGTCACTATCGGGGTTAAAAAGACAGAAAGATTTGCCACAGAAGGCATCAGGCTCAATGAAGACGGCACAGTAAAGGATTTTTTTACTATTCATTCTTCAAGGGAAAGAAGGTTTTCATATATTCATGCGGGTATATATATATTTGACCCTATAGCGCTGCAATTTATAAATGAGAGCGGATATTTTGATATAAAGGAGCAGCTTATCCCTGCATTGAACAGCGCCTCATTGGCTGTCAGGATTCATGAAATAGAGGGTTATTGCAGGACAGTAAACAGCATTGAAGATTATTATGAAATCCACAGGACACATCTTTCAGGCGGCTTCTCAATGAATGGGGATATGACAGAGGTTGCTGAAGGCGTATGGGTTGGATACAACACATCAATTTCTCCGCAGGCTTATGTTGTAGGGCCGGCTATCATCGGCAATAACTGCAGGATTGCAGCCAATACCCAGATAATAGGGCCTACGGTGATAGGAGACAACTGCCGTATAGAAGAAAGGGCGAAGATTAGAGAAAGCATACTCTGGAGCGGCGTCAGGGTTGGAGAAGGCTCAAACATGAATTACTGCATTGCAGGATATGGAATAACCATCCCTTCAGGGGACTCCTGTGATAATAAGGTTTTGATAGATGATATGAGGCATGGAGATGTAAACCTGATTCCCTCTCAACATAAGATTGACAGGGTGGTTGAACCCGGCGTGTTACAGATAAGCAGTTTTAGATACTTTGTTTACCTGGGCATAAAGCGGCTCATGGATGTATTGGCTTCATCGGCGCTGCTTATATTCCTTTCACCGCTCATATTTCTTACAGCAATTGCCATAAAGATGGATTCCGAGGGCCAGGTTATATTCAGACAAAAAAGATGCGGAAAGAACGGCAAGGACTTTCAGATGCTCAAATTCAGGACAATGGTGAAAGATGCGCATTCATTGCAGCAAAAACTTGCTTCACAGAACAATGTAGACGGTCCAATGTTTAAACTTGTAGATGACCCCAGAGTTACTAAGATAGGAAAGATTCTTAGAAAGACAAGCCTTGACGAACTCCCCCAGCTTATCAATGTCCTTAAAGGAGAGATGAGCCTTGTAGGCCCAAGGCCCCTTGTTATGGATGAGATGAAATTCAGCCCGAGCTGGAGGAGTATAAGGCTGAAGGTTAAGCCAGGGATAACAGGTCTATGGCAGGTTCAGGGGAGAAGCGAGGCTCCCTTCCATGAGTGGATAAGGCATGATGTTTATTATGTGAAGAACCAATCCTTGTGGTTGGATATCAAGATACTGTTAAAGACAATAAAGGTTGTATTTAAAAAGGCGGGTGCGTATTGAGATATTTCAACGGAGATACTATGAAAGCCTCAAACCTAAAGGTTTGAGTTACAGTAACTCAAACCTTTAGCCTTGATTGCACTATTCATGGGAGGATATTATGAAAAGTTATATGTATAAGTTTCGGGTCTTCATTGCAATCATTGCTATGACTGTATTTTATGGATGCAGCGCTTTGACATCATCTTCCAAACCTGACAGCCAAGGATTGAAAGAGGCGCAGGGAGCTTCCGGAGGGGCAGGTGGAAATAATGAAGGTGAAAAGGAGGGTATGGCGCGGGTTTCTGAATTTATCCTCGGGTCGGGGGATAAGGTAGAGATTCTGGTATACCGCAATGACGACCTTAAAAGGGACGTTCAGATAGACCCATCAGGTAATATAATGTATCCCCTTGTAGGAGATATAAAGGCCGCAGGGCTTAGCATCTTTCAGTTAAGGGATAAGATTAGAGACGGCCTTGCCAAATATATTGTTGACCCGCAGGTAACAGTCGGCGTTGTGTCTACGCAGAGCCAGAAGATTATTGTGCTGGGAGAGGTTAAGACCCCTGGATTTTTCCAGGCTGAAAGTTCTATTACTGCGCTTGAGGCCATATCCCGCGCGGGCGGGTTTACCCTTGACGGCAAAAAGCAGAGTGTCTTGCTTATAAGGGGCGGGATGAAAAAGCCAGAATTAATACCCCTCAATCTTGAAAAGGCCCTGAAAGAAGGTGATTTGACACAGAATATTATCCTTCAGAGGGGCGATATTGTTTATGTACCGAGAACCTTTATTTCTAATGTAGATAGGTTTTTTACACATCTTTCAACTATAATTTCGCCCCTCCTGCAGCTTGAATCCGGATATTATATAGGAGAGCGGATAGGGGTAACCGGCGGAGGGACATCTATACCGGTAAAATAAGCAGCAGCATTTCCCATCACAAAGGCTGATGATTTTACAAGACCCTGCAATGGAAAATGGCGCTGCTCACAAAGGGGCATGAAAATAAGTCAGGCAAGATGCCTGATCTATTTTTAATCGACAGATGATATATCCTTATACTTATAGGTCAGGCTTCCAGCCTGACATTTTTGGGACAAGGAAAGGCATTATAGGAAGCATCCAAAATTTCGGCCTAATATTTGGAGGCTCATATTAAAATTTTTCAGGACAAAACAAATTTTGCAGCGCTTCTTTCCCCGACCCCAGCGCCTTCGTATTTTGCATTGCAAGGCAGGTTTCCAGAGGCTTTGTTGCAGCACGTTCATTGGGGTCTTGGCTCAAGGAAATTTTGATCCAAATTTTAATATGAGCCTCTGCCGTACGCAGATTTTTTGGCTTCATTTCAGGCCGAAATTTTGGATGCTTACAGGCATTATATAGTTATATGCGTAAGCATTTTCGGGGCAAAGGGATATTATGACGATTGTAGAGCAGATAGAAGGACATGCAAGGGAGATTCCGCAAAAGACTGCTGTTGTCTTCCACGATTGCAAGATTAGTTACAGGGAGCTCAATGAGACTGTAAACAGACTGGCGAATGCCTTCTTGGGAATGGGTTTAAAAAAGGGAGACCGTGTTGGATTGATGCTCCCGAGGGTGCCGGAACTTGTCATCGGTTTTTTAGCTGCCGCCAAAGCCGGAGGTATAGCTGTTCCGGTCAGCTTTGAACTTACCGATTATGATATCAGAACCATTATAGAAGATATAAGACCTCGCTTTCTCATTGTCCACAGTTCATCATTAGAGCTTGCAAGAAAGGCTGTTCTGTCTGGATTAGAGATGTCAGTTATCGTGGTTGGGGAGGGGACTGGGAAAGATGAATTTTTGTGGAGCGATATATTAAGGGGAATGAGTTCAGCTGACCCATCCTTAAAGATTAAAGACACAGATGTTGTCTATCTCAACTACACATCAGGCTCTACAGGCGCTTCTAAAGGGGCTTTGACAACCCATGCGAATATTTACTGCAATACGATTGCCGCAGTAGATGCCATGTGGCTTACATCAAACGATATTCATCTCTGCATGTTTGCGCCATTTGCTCATCCCCATGAGCTCTTTGCCCGCCCCCTTTATCTTGGCGGGACAATGGTGTTGGTTGACAAGATATATCCAAAGTCAATTGCTGAAGCCATATCTAATCATAAAGTTACATGTATGATGGGCTTAGCCCCGATGTATGAGAATCTGCTTGAGCTGCTTGAGCACAAACATTATGACCTAAGTTCTTTACGGATTCCTGAAAGCGGGGGCATGTATACGAGAATGGATTTGATAGAGAGATTCAGGCAAAGGCTTGGCGTGCCTATAATCCCTGTCTGGGGCAGCACAGAGACAACAGGCATTGCCCTTGCCAACCGCCCGGGCGGGAAGATGCCGCATGCTTCTGTTGGAAGGCCGTGCATCTCCTATCAGGTTAAGATAGTGGATGAGGATGGCATGGAAGTTTCACCGGGTGAGACAGGCGAGATGATATTTAAAGGGCATGCAGTTGTTCAGGGGTATTATGAGGATGAGGCAAATGCCCAAAGATGTTTTAAGGACGGTTGGTACTACAGCGGCGACCTTGGGAAAATGGATGAAGAAGGCAATTTTTACTTTGTGGAGAGGAAGTCAGGGATGATGAAGGTTGCAGGACTTAAGGTTTACCCTCTGGAGATTGAACTGGCGTTAATGGAGCATCCGGATATCAAAGAGGCGGCTGTAATTCCTGCGAAGGATAGATTAAGGGGAGAGGTGCCAAAGGCGATAATAGTCAGCAAGAATGGAAAAGGGTTAACTGAAAAAGAGGTGCTGATATTTTGTAGAGAACGGCTTCCTCATTATAAATTGCCCCGGGTAGTGGAGATAAGAGAATCCCTTCCAAAGATTGGGAGCGGCAAGATAAATAAAAAGATACTGAGAATGGAATGCGCATGAAGGCATTGGTTGTTGATGCGGAGTGGCGCCCCAAAAAACATTATCCGCTGAGTGAAGACGAAAAGGTAAAAAAGCGGGCTGTTATTGGAAGTCAGGTGTGGAGAAATCCCACTTTTACCATCAAGGATAAGCCCACCCCTAATACTGAAGATGATGAGATTCTTATAAATGTCAAGTCCTGCGGCATCTGCGGTTCGGATACTCATGTATATGAGACCGATAAAGACGGTTACATCATCTTTTCAGGCTTGACGAAATTTCCCTGTATCATGGGCCATGAATTTTCAGGAGTAGTTGAAAAAGTCGGGAATAGGGTTATAGGCTTTAAAAAAGGAGATTATATTGCGGTTGAGAGCGTTATGTGGTGCGGTATGTGCACTCCGTGCAGAAGCGGAACTCCGAATCAGTGCAAGAATGTGGAATTGATGGGACTCAGCCACGACGGCGCCTTTGCTGAATATGCGGTTGTGAATGCAAGATATTGCTGGAAGATAAATGACCTTAAAGATGTGTATCCTGATGAAGAGGTCTTTGATATAGGCGCGCTTATTGAGCCGGTAGGATGCGCTTATAACGGCATCTTTATAGCCGGCGGAGGATTTAAACCGGGCGCCGCAGTGGTTGTATACGGCGCCGGTCCAATAGGACTCGGCGCCATTGCTTTAGCAAGGATTGCTGGCGCAAGCCTGATTATAGCGTTTGATGTTATAGATGAAAGGGTAAAGATAGCGAAGGGAATGGGCGCTGATTATGCCTTCAATCTTAATAAACTTGACGGCTGTAGTCCGGCAGACAAGGTGCTGGAATTTACTCAAGGATTAGGCGCCGATATTCAGATAGAGGCTGCCGGGGCAGCGCCGCAGACCATACCTGAAATTGAAAAATCACTGTCAAGTCAGGGGAAGATTATATATTTGGGCAGGGCAGCAACATCTACTCCAATGTATCTGGATGTCCTTGTTTCGGGAGCCAATAAAATTGTTGGCGCCAGGGGACATTCAGGCTACGGCATATTCCCAAATATCATACGGCTCATTGCCGCCGGCAGGCTGAAGATTGATAAGATGATTACCTCAAGATATCCTTTTGAACGGGTTATGGATGCGATAAAGATATCCTCAAAGAGGGCAGATGGGAAGATTTTGGTAAATACTTAAAGGACTAAAATGGAAAGGAAAATATAACTATGGAACTTAGAAGATACTGGGAGATAATAGTTAAAAGGAAGCTGGTATTGATAGTATTCATTATAGCCTTCCCTCTGCTTGTCTTTATCCTGATGAAAACGGTCAAGCCCATATACATGAGCAAGGGGACGATATGGCTCAAGATCGATGCGCTGCCGCAGCTTTTCATAACCAACATTCCGAAGGAGTTCGGGATATTCGACTTCTCATGGAAGGATAACTTCGCGGCCACCGTTACGGGGATAATGGGGACTGACCCCGCTAGAAACGCCATCAGCGAGATGGGACTTAAGGACAAGGACGGAAAACTCTTCACCTTGGATGATTTTGTAAACCCGAACATACTGAACCTCATATATCAGAAAAAAGGCGTTGACTTAAAAAACGTTATCAACAGCGATACCTTCGAGATAATAGGCTATTCCGACGACCCCAATGAAGCGCTCGCGATAGCCGAGCAAATGGTAAAGAATTGCAAGGGGGCCTTCATGAAGATGTACAAGGACTTGGCAAAGGAAGTGATAGCGATGATGGATAAGAGGCTCCAGGAAGTGATGGAGCAGCTTAAGAATGCCGATAATGATTTAGCGGACTATAAGGCCAAGACGCAGATTGTGAGTGTCGCAGACCAGGCCAAGACGCTTATATCGGAAATCTCGACGATGGAGGCGGAGCTCTATAAGGTAAGGAGGTCTTTGAAGTCAAGCCAGGACAGCCTCTCATCGATAAAGAGGATACTTTCAGAACAGCCCGAGTATAAGGAAAGCTCGACGACACTGGAGAGCAACCCTGTGGTAAGCGAAGCCAAAAAACAACTGCTTATCACGCAGCTCAATATGGCCAAACTCAGTTTCGAAAAGACCACGGAGCATCCGGAGGTCAAGGCATTGCAACAGCAGGCCGATTCTGCGAAAGAGGTCATCTTAAAGGAGACCGAAAAGACCTTTTCAAGCCAGGTCTCGCAGCGCAACAGCTATTTCGATACCCTCATATCCACTTACGGTAATACAGAGATCGATATAGTGAAAAACCTTGCGGCTGAGGACATGCTGACACGGCAGATAGACTACAAGAAAAAGAGACTGACCGACTGGTCTGGAATGGAAGAGAAACTACTTGTCCTCACAAGAAATGTGGACAACCTCAAAGCTGTCTATACCACCTATGTCTCGAACATCGAGGCCGCAAGGAGCGCGCTTAAGCTCGACATCTCCAACGTGGTCGTGATAGAGACGCCTGTGATGGGAAACCCTGACGATAACCTGTATTTCCCCCCGAAAAAGAAGAAGGTCTTCATCGCCCTCTCGTTCATAATAGGCGTCTTTTCAGGTCTGATGATGATATTCCTGCTGGAGTACCTCGACGATAAGGTCTGGAGCGCTAAGGATGCAGAGGAGATATTGGGCACGAAGGCCGTGGGTGTGCTGCCAAAATCCGAATCTGCCGAGGTCGGCAGCCTGCATGCCTCCGCATTTGAGGATGGCATACATAACCTCATGGCGAATTCGAATCTCCTGAAGGGAGGCACTATGGCAAAGGTTTCATCTTTCGTAAGCCCCGCAAGGATGGATGGGAAGACAAGCGTTGCCTGCTTCATGGCCGCGGCGCTCGCCAAACAGGGCAAAAATACTCTGGTCGTGGACGGGAATCTAAGGAGCCCTGCAGTCCATAAGGCATTAAAGGTCTCCAACGGCCGTGGCCTGAGTGATTATTTGGCCGACGATAAAGTGAACCTCGATGAGATTATATTAAAGACGCCTGTTGAGAACTTAAGCGCTGTCCCTGCCGGCGCGGCTTCTATCGAGCATCCGCAGACCTGTTTTGACTCCGAGAGGTTCGGGGCCTTCATCACCGCCGTGACCAAGAAATACGATTCCATTCTTATTGATACACCTTCTTTGGAGAACGGTAGCGATGCACTGGTGTTATCAAGGCACGCTGAGGATGTATTTGTCCTCCTCTCGCAGGGCAAGACGTCGCGCAAACAGGCAAGAGCGATTAAAGAGGCTCTCGGTCTTGCGAAGTTCAATGTCGTTGGGGTGGTATTGAATAGGGCAAAATATCTATGAAAGTTCTTTTGGTGCAGTCATATCTCGGAAGATACGACGCGGAAAGCTCAGTTTTCCCCATAGGCCTCTGTTACATTGCCACAGCCCTTGCAGGGCATGAAGTCAAAGTATTTGACCCTAATATTTCTCAAAACGCATCTGTTGAG
>JACQEJ010000047.1 GCA_016200645.1 Deltaproteobacteria bacterium
CAAGACAGGCAGCCTTGCAAAAAAGATACGGCTTGACCACAATGCCATCGTGGGCGATGTCATGTCCATAGATGCGGAGAAGGATTATGTTTCCGAGTCTATCTATTTCGGCACGGCCTATAATACCACCGGAACCTGGCAAGGGAAACTCGTAAAGATTTCAATACCCACTGCAACCGCAAGCGCAGACCTTTCCACATGGACTCCGGCATCAGCGGATATTAAATACCTCTTTGCGGACAACTATCCGTTCACTGCATCCCCGGATGTAACCAAGGATGATAAGGGAAATATCTGGATTTACGTAGGTTCCGGCAAATACTACAGCGATGTGGATGAAG
This sequence comes from Deltaproteobacteria bacterium, assembly GCA_016200645.1. GTDB lineage: Bacteria > Desulfobacterota > GWC2-55-46 > UBA9637 > UBA9637 > JACRNJ01. The sequence goes on from JACQEJ010000047.1 coordinate 342, forward strand.
CCGATACCTCGCGCCAGATATTCCTGGGTGTAAAAGACGCGGCAACTGTCATAACTTATCCTGTATCAACAACAACTGCTACCGTTGGCGTTAATAAGATGGATGACCGGACAGGGACCACTGTAACCGGAACCGTAACCGGCACGGCCCAGACGTGCACATTTAATCAAAGCCTCAACAGCGGCGCGGGCGGCTTTGAAATGCAGACCTATGTTAAATCTATCAGCGCTGACCCATCAACACTGCCGTCCGTGTCGACTGTGGGATGGTATATTAAACTGCCGGCTCCTACAGATACCGGTGTCAGCACAGCCGAGCGGGTTATTACAAGGCCGCTGGCAGCGGGCGGGCTTGTGGATTTTCTGACCTACAGGCCGAGCTCTGATGCCTGTTCCTATGGCGGAGATTCGTATATCTATGCAGTTGGCTATACCACAGGCGCGGCGCCGACCAGTGTGGCAATCTCTTCATCCTCTATAACCGGAGGCACAACATCCGGCACGGTAACAGTGCAGCAGGGCATGAAACTTGGGCCTGGCGCGCCGCCAACAGGCGAGGCCATTATCGTTCCGCCGCCAAAAGAGGGCGAGGAGCAGCTGCAAAAAAAGATACAGATAGCAACCGGCGTTATCATAGAGGCGACAAACAATACGCCGATATCTATCGCGACAAAGATAGTTCACTGGCTGAAGAAGTAAAAGTTATGTAGGGGCAGGCCACCGTGCCTGCCCTTTTAGGGGCAACCACAGGGGGATTGCCCCTACATTTTTCCCCTTCCTTTCCCCCTTTTTTTATGTTACTTAATTCCCCTATCTTCTATGGCGGAAAAACCTAAAAGCGTAGGGACGACTCGCCGGGTCGCCCCTACTAAAAAACACGTCCCGCGGGTTAAGAACAAGGATGGCACGATTATCGTCCCTGCTCAGGCCATCGTTGCTCCGTGGTATCTTCAGGGGAGAAACCTCATCCTTATCATTATCGGGGTAACGCTTCTCCTTGTCCTTGTCATGCAATGGCTGGGAATGAAAGGACAAGAGACGGTTCAAACTGTGCAGCAGGTTTCTAAACCTGCCCAGCCAAAACCGGAGACAATTTTAAAGGAAACTCCAAAGGCCGATATAATTCCTAAAATCATCTCAATAAAATTGGGGCAATGGTTGCTTATGAGTGGAGAAAAAACGGAGAGCCGCTGGATTCAGCCGGAGAAGTCTTGTCGTCTGACTTTAAGAAGGGCGACACCATATCCCTCACGGCTGTGCCTTCGGACGGGAAACAGAAGGGGACGCCTGTTATGGTTGTTACCCATATCTTTAATTCTGCGCCGGTAATAACTTCCACTATCAAAGATTCAAAAATGATTGATAAGGTTTTTACCTATCAGGTAAAGGCGGAAGACCCGGATAATGATACGCTTGCCTACACACTTCTCGGTTATCCGGACGGCATGACCATTGACCCCAAAACAGGCCTCATAAAATGGGCAGCGCCTTCGGGATTTAAAGGCAAGACAAATGTGATGGTATCGGTAAGCGACGTGGCGGGCGGAGAGGCCAAGCAAATCTTCAGCATCCAGATAAATCAGGAAGCGAATCAAGAGCAAAAGCAAACAGAGCAAAAACAAAAGTAAAGAACGATTGAGGGTGAATACGCCGTGTCGTTTTATGCACATTTATATGAAATTATATTTGAATTAAAAAAATACTTGACAAATAAATCAAATTGGAATAAAGTTTGCCTAAAATATGCCGAAGAATAACCTGAAAAAACTACGGGAAGAACTTTTGATAAGCAAGGCGGAGCTTGCCAGAAAGGCGGGGATTTCTCCGCTTACAATAGATAGGGTTGAGAACGGCCATACCTGCAGGGTTGATACCAAGCGAAAGATTATTCAGGCGCTGGGGCTCAAACTCTCTGAAAAAGATAAGGTATTTAAAGGATAAAAATTATCTTAAGAGTGATATTGGTCACAGATAAAAGCAGTGTAAAGAGGTAAAAAGGTAAAGAGGAACTATGGCATTTTCTTTATTTAAAAAAACCGATGTAGTCGGTCTTGATATTGGCTCCAATTCCATCAAGCTCATCCAGCTTGCCCCAACCAAAAAGGGATGGAAGCTGGTGAATATCGGCATGAGCAATCTTCCGCCCGAGGCCATTGTGGACGGCTCTATTATAGATTCCATGACTGTTATAAGCGCTGTAAAGGAGCTTGCCGCACAGCAGGGTATAAAGATAAAAAACTGCGTTTCTGCACTGACCGGGCATTCTGTTATTATCAAGAAGGTGAATCTGCCGGTTATGACCGAGGCGGAGCTGGCAGAATCCATTCAATGGGAGGCGGAGCAGTATATACCCTTCCCCATAACCGATGTGAATATAGATTTCCAGATACTCGGCGCGGATACGGAGGGAAGAGGCCAGATGGAGGTAATGCTGGTTGCGGTGAAGAAGGATGTGATAAATGATTATACGAATGTGATAAAAGAGGCGGGTCTCATTCCTGTGGTTGTGGATGTGGATTCTTTTGCATTGGAAAATATGTTCGAGATGAATTATGCCATTGCGCCCAATGAGAATATAGCAATAATCAATATCGGGGCGACTATTACGAGCATCAATGTTCTGAGAAGCGGCATCACGATATTTACCAGGGCAATCCCCCTGGGCGGAAACCAGTTTACCGAAGAGATACAGAAGGCGTTGGGTATAAGCTTTAAAGATGCGGAAACCTTGAAGCTCGGAGGCGAGGTGAGCGGCATAGACGCAGAAGCCGTTCCCCAGGTGATTGAGCGGATTTCAGGCAATGTTGCGATGGAGATTAAGAGGAGCATAGATTTTTTCCTCGGCGGGGCCCCGGGGATGTTTATCGGCAAGATATATTTAAGCGGCGGCTGCGCAAAGACAAAGGGTTTGCCTGCCATTATTCAGGAGAGGACTGCAATACCGGTTGAGATGCTCAATCCATTTGCCAACATAGAGTGCAGCCCAAAGAAATTTGCCCTTGATTATATCAAAGAAATTGCGCCATACTTTGGCGTCGGTGTCGGCCTTGGCATGAGGAAGGTTGGCGACAAATGATAAGGATAAATCTTTTACCTATAAGGGCTGCGAAAAAGAAGGAATCAATAAGGCAGCAGCTTTCCATAGCAGGGTTGAGCATCGTGTTGCTGCTCATCATACTCGGCGTTCTTTATTTTTCCGTCACAAAGAAGATAGGTGAACTTAAAGGTTCTATTGCTGCGGAAGAGAAGACCATTGCCCAGCTTGATAAGGAGATAGGAGAATTAAAGAATATTGAGGCTGAAAAGAAAGTGGTTTTAGACAAGCTGAATATAGTCAAGCAGCTTGAGGTGAATAAAAGAAGGCACTTAAAGATGTTTGTCGATATTGCCGGTTCCATCCCTGAAAAACTGTGGATTGACTCGCTTAAGGAGTCCGGCAAGACTATTGCCATAACAGGTTTTGCTGCGGCTGATGATATCGTAGCGGATTTTATGCGGCGCCTTGAAAAGGGCCTTCCTGGGTGGAAGGTTGAGCTTGAGGTTGTGAGTCAGGTGGAGAAGGAAAAGATAAAGCTGGCCGGTTTTACCATCAGGCTTGAAGGGTTGAAATAGAAGCCGCCCTGCATGGGCAATGGCAGACAGGAGCTATGGCAGTTAAATCATAGGTGTAAAAGATGAGTCCTCTACCTAAGATAGATGCGAATATAATACTTAAGCTGCCTTTGTGGCAGAGGGTTTTGATATTAGGGGTTATCTGGCTTATTATAGGAGGTTTGTTTTATTATTTTTTATATAGTGATAAATTGGCTGAGAGCAGCGCTTTAAGCGCTAAGCTGGAAGGGCTTAAAAACGATAGCGCCAAGAAGCAAAATCTTGCCGGCGACCTGCCGAAATTTAAAAAGGAGAAGGAGGATCTGGATAATCAGCTAAAGCAGGCCCTTGCTCAGCTTCCGAATGAGAAGGAGATTGCAAACCTGCTTCAAAGCATATCTGACGCAGCAAAGGCATCCAGGCTGGACATATTGACCTTTAAGCCAGGCAAGGAAACGCCAAAAGGGTTTTATGCCGAGGTTACGATTGACATGAAGGTGGAAGGCGGCTATGCCAGCCTCGTTTCTTTTTTTGAAAAGGTTGCAGACCTGCCGAGGATAGTGAATATAAACGGCTTGACCATAACAAGCGGCAAAGAGGTCAGGGGAGATATTATGCTGTCAGCCAGTTTTGCGGCAACGACATTTAAGTTTTTAGCGCAGGCGGAGGCGCCGCAAGGGAAAAAGTAGACAGCAAATAATAGTAGACAGTAGATAGGGAAAAGCAGAAAGAGAAAAAAATGAAAAACAACAAAAAAGAAAGTAGACAGCATGTAGTAGACAGTAGACAGGGAAAAACAAAGACAAAGAAGTTCCTGTCTACTGTCTACTCTCTACTGTCTACTAAAAATACTGTCTACAGTCTACCGTCTACTTGTAAAAAGTCTATTAGCTGCTGTCTACTTTCTACAGTCTACTGCCTGCTGCTTCTCAACGGCTGTCAGCAGGGCGCTCCGCCGCAGCCTCAGCCTTCGGCTGCGCCGCAGGCAAAAAAAGAGGCGCCCAAACCGGCTGCAGCGCCTGTTCCTTCAGAAACAAAGGAGGAGAAAAAGCCAGAGGCTGCGGTTGATATAAAACAAAAAAACCCATTTAAGCCGTTTATTGCCAAAGCAGAGAAGCTTGCGGTAGTTGTGCCCAAAACACCGCTGCAGAAATATGAATTGGAACAGCTCAAAGTGGTGGCAATAATATGGGGTTTAGATGGCTCCATTGCAATGGTCGAGGCGCCGGACGGGAAAGGCTATTCAGTAAAAAGAGGCGACCTCATTGGAAATAGAGACGGCAGGGTAAAGCGAATAGAGAAAGACAAGATTGTAGTGGAAGAGCGGTTTACAGAGGCCGGCGGAGAGGTTACGACCAGCGAATTTGAGCTAAAACTGCCGCTGCCCAAAGGAGAGGAGGAATTTAAATGAAAAGTCAAAAGTTAAAAGTCAAAAGTCAAAAGTTAGAAGCGAAAAGTCAGAAACAAGAGAAATCCTTGCCTCTTGCCTCTTACATCTTGCCTTTCTTTTTACTGTTCACTGTCTTTTACGGTTGCGCAGCCCCCAGACAAGAGATAAAAGGGGGAGGCGCAGAAAAAAAGGTAGCAATAGAAAAGATTTCGGTTATTGAAGATGGGAAGGGGATATTGATAGAGGCTTCGGGTAACATAACCTATACTGCTTTTAAGCTGTCCGATCCAAGCCGGCTGGTTCTGGATATTCCCGATGTAGATGTGGAGAAGGTGCGTAAGCCGATGGACATCAATAACGAGTTTATAACCAATGTTACTGCCGCGAGTTATGGGGAGAAAACAACGGCGCCTATCGCCAGGATAGAGATAGGGTTGAAAGAAGGGGTTATCTATGATGTCAAACAGGGGGAAGGGAGCATTATGGTGAAATTGAATCATGAGATGCCCCTTCAACAGAAAGCGCCTGCCGTAGTTGAATCTGCTCCAGCCGCGGAAGCTCAGGCTGGAACAGCGCAAAAGGCTGCAGAACCTTCAGCCGCCCCTGCAACCGAACCTGTAAAGCAGGATGCTGCCAAACAAGAGGAGCCTAAAGCTTCAGCTGCAGAGGAGACCAAAACTGTCCCTCCTGCGGCTGAAAAAAAAGAAGAGAAGAAGGCTGACAAATTGCTGCGGATAGAGGCGGGCAGGGAAGACAGCTCAACCATTATAAAAGTTGTGGGCAATGGCGTCATAGGCGATTTTAACGCCTTTGATATAGAGAAACCGGCTCCGCCAAGAATAGTTGTGGATGTGTGGAATGTGAAGAGCGCCCTTCCCGGAAGCGGCTTGGCTGTTAATACTTCCCAGATAAAAAAGGTCAGGGTCGGTGAATATCCGAATAAGATAAGACTTGTTTTTGATGCAAATCAGAAGAAACTGCCTCCCTATGCGATAGAAAGGGTTGAGAACACGCTGGTTATCACTGCAGGCAAGGGAGCGGTCAAAAAGTTGGAGGCGGCAAAAACAGTTGCTCCGCAGGTTCCGCCGGAACCATCTGGCGCAGCGGCGCCGCAGTCTCCTGCCCCTGGGGCTTCATCGGAAACGGTTGCAGCGCAAGAAACATCCCAGGTTTCACAAAAGGCGCAAGAACCCTCTCCGCAAGTTTCATTGCCAGAGACTTATGCAGAGATAAAGGGGATTGATTTCAAACAGCTGGAAGATAAGGCGCGGCTTCAATTGACCTTATCAAAGAAGGCCCCCTATCAGCTCTCCAAATCGCCTGACGAGACCAGCCTGGTATTGGACATTATGGGCGCTGTGATACCTGATGAATTCAAAAAAACACTGGATGCCGCTGATCTCAATACACCCGTGGCTGCTATAAGCTCGTTTCAGGCGCCAACGGAACCTCAAAAAAATGTTCGCATCCTTATTAAATTAAAAGAAAAAGCCGGCTATAACATCTCTCAGGAGGATGAGAAGATAGTGATAGATTTTCCCCTCATGGCGGCGGCGCAGGCGGCTCCAAAGGAGGCAGAGATAAAAAGTCAGGAGTCAGGAGTCAGGAGTCAGGAGACAAAAGAGGAAAAGCCAATGGAAGAGGTTAAGAAGGAGGAGGCATCCGGCTATACAGGCCGCAAGATTTCTCTGGATTTTAAGGATGCTGACATAAACAATATACTGAGACTTATGGCTGAGGTGAGCAATTTAAATATTATCGCAGGCGAAGATGTCAAAGGCAAGGTATCATTACGATTGATAGATGTTCCCTGGAATCAGGCATTTGATATCATATTAAAAACAAACGGTCTGGGCAAGGTGCAGGAAGGGAATGTGGTCAGGATTATGCCTTTGGCAAAGATAAAACAGGAAAGCGAGGAAGCGCTTGCGTCAAAGAAGGCTAAAGAGAAGCTGGAAGACCTTGAGATAAAACTGGTGCCTATAAGTTATGCAACAGCAAGCGCATTGGAGCCTCAGGTTAAGGGATTGTTAAGCGATAGGGGAACCGTTACCATAGAGTCCAGAACAAACACGCTTATCATCAAAGATATTCCTGGCAATATAAAAAATGCAGTTGACCTGATAAAGAAACTGGATACAGCAACGCCTCAGGTATTGATAGAGGCAAGGATTATAGAGGCGCAGAGCAGCTTTGCAAGGGACCTTGGTGTGCAGTGGGGTGCGGCGACACTTACAAAGGGTCCAGAATCATTTAATAGCGCGTTTGGCAGTACAAGCACTTCGCCGCCAAGCAGCTTGACTCCAGCGACTCCAACTGCTTTTATAGGTTCAGGCGGGAGGTTTTCTGCGCAGCCGACTTACGCGGTAAGTCTGCCTGCATCAGGTTCTGCCGGGCCATTAGGCGCAGTGGGTTTTTCATTCGGAACATTGACGGGCGATCCGCTTCTTTTAGACCTCCGCATCTCCGCCGGCGAGAAAAACGGTTTAACCAAGACGATATCGAGGCCGAGGATTACGACACTGGATAATAAAGAGGCCAAGATATCCCAGGGCGATTCTGTGCCGTTTGAAACCACATCATCTTCCGGCACGCAGACGCAATTTATTGACGCAACATTGGAATTGACGGTTACGCCGCATATAACGCCCGATGGAAGTGTGAGTATGAAAATAAAGGCGAGCAGAAACTCAATTGGTTCCTTCAGGAGCGCTGCCGGCACGCCGAGCATAAGCAAAAAAGAGGCCTCGACCGAGATAATTGTAAAGGATGGAGAGACCGCAGTTATCGGCGGTATTGTGGTAGCGGATAAAAGCGAGGCAACGAGCGGCATACCATTTTTCAAAGATATCCCTATCCTTGGCTGGTTGTTTAAGAACAATTCTGTGGCAGATTCTCAGACAGAGCTTTTGATATTTATTACGCCGAATATTGTAAAGGGCAAGGTGGAGTTATCGCCAAGCTAATGTATTCATGAGAATACAGACATAAAATGCACCCCATGGGGTGCATTTTTTTTGAGAAGATGCTACGATTGCACGGATTATAAAGGCTGATTACACAGATTCATACAAAGAGGGGCATTTATGCTGAGGTATCTGACAGCAGGAGAGTCGCACGGCAAGTGTCTTACCGCTATTTTGGAAGGCATGCCGGCAAATCTTTCCTTGACCGGTGATGATATAAATAAAGAGCTTAGCCGCAGGCAGATTGGTTATGGCCGCGGCGGCAGGATGGCAATTGAAAAAGATGAGGTAGAGATTGCCTCTGGTGTGAGATTTGGGAAAACCATAGGCTCGCCCATTGCTATGATTATAAAAAATAAGGATTGGGAGAATTGGGAAGAAATAATGAATATAGGGGCAAGGGGCAAGGGGCAATGGGCAATGGGGGAAGAAGTGACAAGACCAAGACCAGGCCATGCGGATTTAGCCGGCGCTTTGAAATATGGGCATTACGATATCCGAAATATCCTTGAACGTTCCAGCGCCCGAGAGACCGCTGCAAGGGTTGCGGTTGGCGCTGTATGCAAAAGATTTTTAGATGAATTCGGAATTAAGGTGATGAGCTGGGTAGTGGAAATAGGCGGGGTAGAAGTAAGTTCAAAGTTCAAAGTTCAAAGTTCAAAGTTAGAAGATATTTTTTTTAATGCAGAAGCCTCTGATGTTCGGTGTCCTGATAAAAAGATTTCAGAAAGGATGAGAAAGGCGATAGATATGGCAAGAAAAAATGGCGACAGCCTCGGCGGGATATTTAAAATTGCCGTAACCGGCGTTCCCCCAGGCCTTGGAAGCCATGTCCAGTGGGACAGAAAATTGGACGGCAATCTTGCCAGGGCGCTGATGAGCATACAGGCTATCAAAGGGGTTGAGGCGGGCATGGGATTTGAAGCGGCTGAAAAATTTGGTTCAGAGGCGCATGATGAAATCTTTTATAAAAAGGGGCAAGGGGCAAGGGGCAAGGGGCAGGAAAACTGGCCTATGGAGCCGCGATTTTACCGGAAGACCAATAATGCCGGCGGCATAGAGGGCGGTATGAGCAATGGCGAGCCGATAATACTTCGTGCTGCAATGAAGCCGATTCCAACGCTCTATAAGCCGCTCCATTCGGCAGATATAAAAACAAAAAAAACTTTTCAGGCAAGCGTAGAGCGGTCTGATATATGCGCCGTGCCTGCCGCATCTGTGATTGGCGAGGCTGTGGTTGCCTTTGAGGTAGCAAATGCATTTATAGATAAGTTCGGCGGCGATTCTGTTGATGAGATAAAGAGGAATTATCGGGGGTATTTGGAGTATTTGAGGAGGTTTTAATCAAGGCTATAGGCTATAGGCTATGGGCTATAGGAAAAACCTATTGCCCATCGCCTCTTGCCCATTGCCTGTAGTTCTATGAAGAACATCGTTCTTACAGGTTTCATGGGAACCGGCAAGTCATCTGTCGGGAGACGGCTCGCCAGAGAATTACATCTCAAGTTTATTGATACGGATGGGTTAATAGAAAAAGAGGCGGGGATAAACACAAACGGAATATTTGAAAAATTTGGAGAAGCATATTTCAGGGAGATGGAATCAAAAGTGATAAATGAGATTTCCACCAGGAGAGATATGGTCATTGCCACAGGCGGCGGGGCTATTGTTAACCAGCAGAATCTTGAGGCGTTAAAGAGAAACGGCATTGTGATATGTTTGACCGCATCAATTGATGCGATCCTTTCAAGAGTTGGGAGTGGCGATGAAAGACCCCTTCTTTCCCGAGGTGATAAAAAGGAGGCGATATCCAATCTTTTGAAGCAGAGAGAGCCATTTTATAAAAAGGCGGATTTCATTATTGATACAACTACAAAGACTGTTGGCGAGGTAGTGGAAGAGATAAAGGAGAAGCTACTGGCTATGGGCGATAGGCAATAATACAGGCTATGGGCGATTGGCGATTGGCGATAGGTAAAATCCTATAGCCCATTGCCTATAGCCTATAGCCCATAACCCATCACCTATAGCCCATTGCCTATCGCCTGTATTATTTTATGCAACACATTACCGTAAATCTCGGCAAACGAAGCTATCCAATCCATATCGGGAGGAATAGTCTTGACATGGTTGGAGAGCTGATGAGGGAAGGCGGTTTATCCGGCAAGGCGGCCTGTATTACGAATCCCATTGTAGGAAAACTGTATGGCGATAGGGCGTTTTCCAGCTTGAGCAGGGCCGGTTTTGAGCCGTATAGGATAGACATCCCTGATGGAGAGGAGTATAAAAGCCTTGAGTGGGTTTCGCATATATATGATAAGCTTATTGAATACAGGATGGAAAGACAGTCTCCTATTGTTGCCCTTGGCGGCGGTGTTGTTGGAGACATCGCGGGTTTTGCGGCCGCAACATATTTGAGGGGCATCCCTTATGTTCAGGTTCCAACAACCCTTCTGGCCCAGGTGGACAGCTCTGTCGGCGGCAAGACAGGGGTAAATCATCCGATGGGCAAAAACCTTATCGGCTCATTCTATCAGCCAAAGATGGTGCTGATAGATGTGGATGCGCTCAAGACCCTTGAGCCCAGGGATATAAAGGCAGGCTTGGCTGAGGTGATTAAATATGGTATTATCCGGGACAGCGGTTTTTTCGCGTTCTTAGAAAGCAATTATAAAGATGCCCTTGCCCTCGGAGATAGTCTGGTTTATGCCATCAAAGTGTCATGCAGCATAAAGGCAAAGGTAATAGAAGAAGACGAGACAGAAACAGGCGTCAGGGCAATATTGAACTTTGGCCATACGCTTGGCCATGCGATAGAGGCAGCGACCCATTATAAGGAACTCCGGCACGGCGAAGCGGTGGCTATCGGTATGGCAGCAGCGGCGCGGCTGTCTTTGAAACTCGGTCTTTGCAATAAAGATGTTTGCCAGAGGATTGAGGGGTTACTGGCAAAGGTTGGACTTCCGACGAAGCTATCAGCTGTCAGCTATCAGCTATCAGCTAAAGATCTGTTTCAGGCTATGGAGATAGATAAGAAGATGACCGGAGGAAAGATAAAGTTTGTTATGGTGGAAGATATCGGCAGGACAACCTTCAGGCAGCTAGACAGGGGTGATTTTCCCCTTGACTTGCTCGGAATTCTCAACTAATTTGATATGCACATCACGAAACTGGAACAAACTATGGATCATATTGAAGAGGCGGTCATAGAAGATGACAGCGGAGAATGGCTGCCGGATGATAAATTCTATACATTGACCATGGCAGAGATTTTAGAGAGGCAGGGTTTGAAGAGAGACGCTTTGAGGATTTATAAGAGGTTGCTTAAAAAGGGCGGGCAAAATAGTATTGCAATACAGGAGAGGATAGATAAGCTGAGTGGGCATTCTTTTCGGGCAAATGAGGAGATGAAAAAGGATTTTATCAAATGGATCAATAAACTTCAAAAAGGCGGCAATTGAATGGGGTTCCTTGAGATATTACAAGAGATGGTTGACGGCGTAAAGGGCGGGGTTGCAGCCACAATAATGGCGAAGGACGGCATTGCAATCCAGAATTATGTGAAAGAGGCAGGCTGCGATATGGATTCTTTGGGAGTGGAATATGCAAGAATACTGGAAGAGACAAAGAATACATCTTCCGCGCTTAAGCTCGGCGAGGTGGAGGAGTTGTCCGTATCAGCCCCCGGGGCCACGATTATCATGAGGCTTATTAACAGCGATTATTTTATAGCGATAGTGCTGGGGTCTGAGGCAAATTCCGGCAAGGCGCGTTATTATTTAAAGAGGGCTGCAGCCCGCGCAAAAAAGGAGTTTTAGATTATTGAGAGATAAAGCGATTAAGAGGTTCAACCTCCATCTTTATGAATCCCCGTTTAAAAAAGATTCAGGATAATTTATCATCATTGAAAATAGACGCGCTGCTTATCACTACACCGGAAAATATCCGATATCTGAGCGGATTTACAGGCAGCAGCGGGGTAATTATTATCACTGAACATCAGTCAATTTTTTTGACCGATTCAAGATATGCCGCTCAGTCAAAAGATGAAGTAAGCGGATTTAAAATCAAGACATATAAGAAACAAATTGAAGAGGTTGCGTCATTAATAAATAAGCTTAAACACAAGCGCATCGGATTTGAAGCAAAAGGGCTTACCTACGAGACATATCGCAAACTAAAAAGTTTGCTCCGCAACAAAAAATTGATTCCTGTATCCAATGGTATAGATAAAATCAGGTCTACAAAAGATACGGAAGAATTAAAGGTGATCAAAAAGGCCATTCACCTGTCATCTATCGGTTTTGATACAGCAATGAATTGCATAACTCCAGGGGCGCTGGAACGGGATGTGGCCTTTGCTGCTGAGATGGCAATGAGAAAAAACGGCGCTCAAGGTCTTTCTTTTGATATTATTGTAGCCTCCGGCAAGAGGGCGGCCTTTCCTCATGGCAAGGCATCTCAGAAGAAGATAAGAAGGTCAGAAATGGTTATTGTTGATCTCGGCGCTCAATACAATGGTTATCATTCGGATGAGACATGCACATTTGTAGTAGGTAAACCGGATAAGAGACAAAAAAAAGTGTATCACGCGGTTAAGGATGCCCATGACAAGGCCATAGAGGCTGTCAGTCCAGGGGTCAAAGCGTCTTATATAGATTCTGTGGCAAGGGATTTTATTCAGCATGCCGGATATGGTAAATATTTTGGACATGGCACGGGGCACGGTGTCGGGCTTCAGGTGCATGAACGGCCGACTATCTCACCCTATAATGATGAGATTTTAGAAGAAGGCATGGTTTTTACCATAGAACCCGGGATATACATACCGGATTGGGGCGGCGTCAGGATTGAGGACATGGTTTTGGTTACAAGGGATGGCTGTGAGGTTTTGACAGAGGTGTCGAAGGAGATGAAGGTATTGTAAAAAGCAGGCTATAGGTTATGGGCGATAGGCTATGGGTTCTTTCCTATCGCCTATTACCTCGTGCCTATTGCCTGTATTTATCTGGGAGGTTAACATGGACTTTAAAGAAATTGAAGATATCATAAACTTTCTAAGCAATACTGATGTAGTTGAGTTTGAACTTGAGAGACCGAATGGAAAGGTGCGGATAAAGAGAAAAAAAGTGAAAAGCTGAAGCAGATCACATCTCCAATGGTCGGCACATTTTATAGGGCGCCGGCGCCGGACACCCAGCCGTTTGTAGAGGTTGGAAGCGCGGTCAAAAAAGGGCAGACCGTGTGCATTATAGAGGCAATGAAACTTATGAATGAGATAGAGTCCGAATTTGCCGGGAATGTTATTTCCATCCTGATAGAAAACGGCCAGCCTGTGGAATACGGGGAGCCGTTGTTTGTGGTGGAAACGGCGTAAAGACAGTCTAAAAGTCTACAAGTTTTTAGCCTACAAGTTTTAAACTTTTAGTCTTGAGACTAACAACTTGTAGGCTGTATTTTTACTATGTTCCACAAAATACTCATAGCCAACAGAGGCGAGATAGCGGTAAGGATTATCCGGGCCTGCAAGGAGCTTGGCATCAGGACAGTTGCCGTTTATTCCGAAGCGGACAGGGACAGTCTTCATACGAAACTTGCGGACGAGGCTCTATGCATAGGCCCTGCAAAGAGCAAGGACAGCTATCTGAATGTGTCTTCCATTATAAGCGCCGCTGAGGTGACCGATGCGGAGGCAATACACCCCGGCTACGGTTTCCTCGCGGAGAATGCCGAGTTTGCCGAGATATGCGAAAACTGCGGCATCAAATTTATAGGCCCCAGCTCTCACAGCATGCGGCTTATGGGAAATAAGATTCAGGCCAAGAAAGAGGTGGAAAGGTTGAGGGTGTCTGTGCTTCCCTGGAGCAGTTCAGGAATCAAGGATGAAAAGGATGCCATGGATATTGCGCGGAGGATCGGCTTCCCGGTGATTATAAAAGCTGCCGCAGGCGGCGGAGGCAGGGGTATGAAGCTTGTTCATACATCGGCAAGTTTTGGCAATGCATTCCATACCGCTAAAAACGAGGCGCAGGCTGCGTTTGGGAATGGAGATGTATATATTGAAAAATTCTGCGAGGCCCCGAGGCATATAGAGATTCAGGTCATGGCTGATAAATACGGGAATGTCGTTTATCTTGGAGAGAGGGATTGCTCTATTCAGCGCCGCCATCAGAAGATACTGGAAGAGGCGCCGTCTCCTGTTCTGGATGAAAGATTGAGAAGGGGCATGGGAGATGCCGCGGTAAAGATAGCAAGGGCGATAGGTTATACCAATGTCGGGACCGTGGAATTCCTGCTTGATAAGAACATGCGGTATTATTTTATGGAGATGAATACCAGAGTTCAGGTTGAACACCCGGTAACCGAGATGATAACAGGGATAGATATCATCAAAGAGCAGATAAGACTTGCAAGAGGCGAAAGGCTCAGGTTCAAGCAGAAACATGTAAGAATGAGAGGGCATTCCATAGAGTGCAGAATAAATGCAGAAGACCCTGATACCTTTGTGCCGTCCCCTGGCAAGATCACAAGCCTTCATATGCCGGGCGGTCCCGGTGTCAGAGTGGATTCGGCAATATCATGCGGTTATACAGTTCCCCCGCATTATGATTCGCTTCTTGCCAAGCTTATAGTGCATGCAGACAGCAGGGCTGAGGCTTTGCGCAGGATGGCGACAGCATTGGATGAAATGGTGGTGGAAGGAGTTAAGACCAATATCCCGCTGCACAGGAAGATAATGAAAGACCACGATTTTATTGCAGGCAGGGTTGATATAAATTTTTTGAGCAGGTTCGCATGAAAAACGGTAAGAATTTGTGTTTCGGGAGTCTCTCCCGAAACCAGTCCGATACGAGGATGTGAACAGTGGATTGATTTCGGGATGGAATCCCGAAATACGAAATTTTTTTCCTTGACATTATATGGCCGCAGGAGTAAAAAAGTAGGCATATATGGAAGATAGAGTTATCAATATTCTGCTGGACATCAAGGCAGACATCGGCGACCTCAAGAAAGGACAGTCTGACCTAAAGAAGGATGTTATTCTTCTTAAAGAAGGACAGGCAAGGCTTGAAAATCGGATGGACAGCTTTGAACACCGGATGGACAATCTGGAAGACGATATGTCCGAAGTGAAATCCACCGTCAACTCCCTTGCCGGTGCCATGCTTCAGACATCGCACGAGGTGAAGCAGTTGAAAACTGGCAAAGGATAATCAGGGCACACGGCTTGCAACTCAACTCAACTCAACTCAACTCAACTCAACTCAACTCAACTCAACTCAACTCAACAATAACACTATTATTGACAGTTCTTGATCAAACGGCTTTTCTTGCAACAATGCGGGGAAGGCCGTTTTTGTTTTTTGCGGTGGAAAATCTAAGGAATGTAGGATATGTGTCCCTAATTTTCTCTAACGAAAGAAGGAGGTGTTTTTATGCCATAGATAGAAGGAACTGAGGAAGCGGTGAAAAATAATTCAAAAAACACAAAAAAAGGAGGTTTGAAATGGACAGACTTAAATTTGCTAATCGTTTATTGACAATTGCTATTGCTCTGCTGCCCTTATCTTGTGCAGCGCCGCAGCAGCACATGCTTTCTCTTTCTTTTAATAGTTCAAGCGCCAATTCTTCAAAGACGGAGATAAAGGTGGCGTTGGTAAGGGCAAAATATTCAGGGGTAGCTGCATTGCAACAGCAAATGGCTCAATCGCCATTTGGGAGTTTGATTGAGGGAAATATGCCTGCCGACTACCAGATTAAATCCAAGTATAATAAAGATTATGTCTTAACGCTTCAGAATTCTATATCAACAGATTTGGAAAAAGTGATTTCAGCAAAAGGCATGAAAGTACATAGGAGTTTTGATTCAATGGATGAAATCTCTTATTCGGATAAGAAAAATATGGATTTGATCGTACAGCCAGAATTTGATTTTGGTCCGATAGTAACGAATAAAAGAAGTTGTCATCCTGTGGTCGGTTGCAGCGATTCAGGAACAATTCTTTTTGCCGGCAAGCTAAAACTCAATTTTATAGAACCATTATCAAAAGAGATTATTATAACAAAGACATTAGATATAACTTCGTTGGGATACAACAATTCGGTTCGCTATGAGAGTGCTGAAGGAGCAGATAATCAGTTGATTGACTTGTTGAATAATATTTATCCCAGATTACTCGCTAAAGTAGAAATTGCTATAGATACGGAAGAAGTTAAACAATCTTTACGGGATATTCAACACCTAAAAGAAAAGAATAAATGATGAGGAAGATGTTTCTTAAGGAACAAAAACGGGATAGAATCATTTTCACGCATTAAAACCAAAACTCCATCGGAGCGGCCTGTAAACATAAACAGGCCGCTCTGATGGAGCTAAAACATTTTTGCAATTTATATTTCTACAAACAGCGTGCTCCTACGGAGCAAAACGAAAAATATTGCCTTCATCATCCCCGCGCTCCGGCATCCGGTAGCGCCTGCCCCTATGTTTTTGCAAATGCTCATTTTTCTTGTTCTTCCTTTTTCATCCTTGAACCGCAAACCTTTTGAACCATAAACCGACCGCATTTTATTTGTTGAGGATGTGGCTTGTGTAGTATAGTAACGAAAAAGATGCAATGAAAAGGTTGTCTAAAAAATAGCAGAACTGATATGGAGCGAAGAATCTGTTTCAGATGTTGGTAACGAAAAAAACTCTACCTGTTTTATTTATGTCTGACTGGCGACTTTTGATAGACCCTCCTCAAAGCGGCAGGGAGAACATGGCAACAGATGAGGCTGTCTTAGCGGCCTGCGATCAAGGCCTTTCCCCATCCACTTTCAGGCTCTACGAATGGAGCGAGCCAACCCTCTCCCTCGGTTGTTTCCAGAAGGCTGACAATCTTATTAAGCAGTGCTCTGAAATAAGGGTTCCCCATATAAGACGCATTACCGGCGGCAGGGCAGTTTTGCATGCGGATGAGATTACCTATTCACTAATCTGCAGCGAAAATGAGCCGTTATTTACAGAGGGAATATCAGCGGCCTACAAAATCATCAGCCAATGCCTGCATGAAGCATTCAGGGCAATTGGAATCAATGCCGACATCCACGCATCCCGCATCAGAAACTGCGGTTCTGAAAAAAATTCATGTTTTCATTCTCCTTCCAGATATGAGATTGTAATAGATAATAAAAAACTTGTCGGAAGCGCCCAGAGGCGGTTTAAGAGGGCGTTTCTGCAGCACGGCTCAATCCTTTTTGGAGTAGAAAGAGAATTGATTTTGCAGCTTTTTGGAGAAGAATCTCTATCAAGGATGGCATGGCTTAAATGTTACAGCAATATAAAAAAAGATGAGTTCAAGGCAGTTTTGACAGATAAGATTAAAAAAGGATTGAACATACAGCTGACTGTTGGTAATATAAATGATAACGAAAGGTGTTTGAGAGAGAAACTGATACAGAAAAGACAGTCTATAAGTTATTAGCCTACGAGTCTAAAAGTTTTTAAACTTGTAGGCTATTAGACTTGTAGACTTGTAGACTGTAGTGAAATCTATGGATGAAAAAAGTAAAATAATAGATAAGGCGCAAAAGCTTGTCCAGAAGGGCTACCTTGACAAGGCCATTGCCGAGTATAAAAGGGTGGTTGAGAAGGATCCGAAGGATGCGACTATCCGTTTAAGAATAGGAGACCTCTATGTAAAGGTTAACAAGAAGGATGAGGCCATAAAGGAATATGGGGAAGTGGCAAAGATGCATACCCAGAAGGGTTTCTATCTCAAGGCCATCGCTGTCTATAAGCAGATCCTAAAATTGGACGAAGGCCAGATGGAAATACATTTCAAGCTGGCTGATCTTTATGCCAAGCAAAAACTTAATGCAGACGCAGTGGCTTCGTTAAGCGTCCTGGTCAGTTTTTATGAGAAAAAAAACAAGGTCGATGAGGCGATTGATGTTATAAAAAAAATGGTGACAGTTGATCCCCAAAATATCGGGGTGAGACTAAAACTGGCTGACTATTATAAGCAGAAAGGGTTTACCAATGATGCGCTCGCGGAATACGGCGTGGCATTTAACAGTCTTCTTAAAGACAGCAAACTGGATAAGGCTGAAAAGATCTATAAAGAGCTGTATCCCGCTCAGAGGCGAAATGTAAGTATCGTAGAGGGGCTGGCAGAGCTATACAGACTGAAAGGCGACAACGGCCAGCTTATAAGATATTATAAAGAGCTTGCAGACCTGTATAAGGAAAAAGGCGAGGTTGAAAAAAGGAAAGAGGCATATGAGAAGATACTTGCCATATCTCCGGGCGATAATGACGCCCTGAATGCGCTTGGCAGAAAGGTTGCAGCCCCGGAGCCCGCTAAAGAAGCTGCCCCATCGAAAACCCTGTCCGAAGAAAGAACAGCAAAAGAGCCGCTCGTAGCATGGCCGGAATTTACCAAAGACCTTTTTGAAGAACCCGAGGCAAAACCGCAGGAACCGGCAGCGCCTTCAAAACCAAAGGAAGAGCCGCTGATATCCTGGAATGAGATGATAGAGGTCGCGCCGGAGGCTGAAAAGCGGCCTGCGGCCAAACCTGTTGAAGCCCCTGTTGCTGCAAAGCCTCAAGAGGCTGCGCCGAGCCGGCCGGAAGAGGCCCCGCTTATCGAGATGCCTGAAATTCAGGCCGCTGAAATAGAGGAAGAACCCCCGCTCATAGCAATGCCTGAAATTCAGGCTGCGAAGGCCGAAGAAGAGGCGCCGCTCTTAGAGATTCAAGAACCCGTTCCTTCGGAAAAAGGGGCTCATCCGGAGGCGGTTACAGAAGAAATTACACCCGAATACCTTGAGCCTGTGGAAGAACTTCCGTCAGCGGAAGAGGCTAAAGTTATTGAGGCGGTTAAAGAACCGGCGCCAAAACATGGGTTGGAGGGATTGGAAGGGTTGCTGCCAGAGGGCGCAACGGTGGTTGGAGTGATGGAGACTCCTCATGAGGAGGGGTACATTGACCTTTCTTCAGAGTTAGGGTTGGAAGAGGCCCTGGATTTTCTTACCGAATCGTGGGCGCCTGATGAAAAGGGGAAGGAGACATTTACAGAGTTCAAGCACGGCGTGGAAAGGCAATTGAGTAAGGAAGACAGCGAGACCCATTATAATCTTGGCATTGCGTATATGGAGATGGAGCTTTATGACGATGCCATGAGGGAGTTTAAGATTGCCTTGAAAGATCCGGTGTTTGAATTTGATTGCTATACACGGCTTGGTTTGAGTCTTGTGGCTAAGGGAGATTATCAGGAGGCTGTAAGCCAATATTTAAAGGGGCTCAAAGTTAGCGGAAGAACAGACGAAGAGAGAAAAGGCCTGATGTATGAACTTGGTCTGGCCTATGAGGCCTCCGGAAGGGAGGATGAGGCATTGGAGGTTTTTAAATCCATATATGATATAGATAGGGGATTTAGAGAGGTTTCTTCCAAGATTAAAGAATTGACAAACACTTCCAAGAAAGAAAATGAAGCTGAGGCTATTCCGTTAACGGATGATATGCTTGAGGTTGAACTCTTGTGAGAGGTGTAACTCAACCCTTTAGGGTTGATGTGTTAAGGTTAATCAAGGCTAAAGCCTTGAGTTACAAAAGGCCGACTGAGTCGGCCTTTTCTTTTTATGAGCTTGTTGAAAAACTCAACAATCTCAAGGCCGTTGCCTGTTAGAGGATTGATTTAAGCATGAAGGCATCTGAAATTTCCAGATTGAAAAGCGACCCCATACTCAAGGCTATATATGATGCCGCCAATGCCGTTGAAGTTAAGGCATATCTCGTCGGCGGGGTGCTGCGTAATCTTGTTTTATCCGAGCCGCTGGGTTTTGATTACGACATTGCATTGAATGGGATGGCCGGCGGTGCTGCAAATTTCCTTGCCAGAATGCTCAAGGGAAGCGCTTTTTTACTTGATAAAGAGCATGGGGCATACAGAGTAGTTGTAAAGACGGGATGTGGACGGTGCCCACATCCTACGCTCCACCCCCCATGTTTTAATATTGACCTTTCACCGTACAAAGGCAAGGATATATTTGAAGATCTTAAAAATAGGGATTTTACTATCAATGCCATGGCATTGGATATAAGCGCCCTTTTTACGGAGAGCGAGGTTGAATTACTGGATAACTTTAACGGGCAAACTGATGCAAAAAAGAAAACCATACGAATGGTTCAGCCCGCAGTATTTGATGACGACCCGCTCAGGCTGCTTAGGGCCGTGCGGCTTTCCGCCCAATACAACCTTGTTATAGAACAGGAGACGGAAAGGGTTCTCAAGGCAAAGGCAAATCTTTTGACCAAGTCTGCATGGGAAAGGATACGGGATGAATTTTTTGCAATACTTTCATGTCCTGATTCTGCTATTTATATGAAAATGCTTTATGAACTGGGTTTGCTCCGTGCGATTCTACCGGAGATCAAAGTATGGGAATATCTGTCGGGGTATGATCTGCTGGCGCATTTGCTAAAAACACTGGAGCATGGCGAGCGGCTTTGCAATAATTTGAGAAATTTTGCGCCTGAATTTGCCGACGATATTGAGAATGAATTTCAGATGGCTCTGGGAAATGTTGCTATAAGAGGTTTGCTTAAGCTCGCGCTTTTTTTCCATGATGCGGGCAAGCCGGCAACTATGAAGATGGAAGAGGAGAGGATACGGTTTATAGGCCATGAGGTGGAGGGGGAGATTATCAGCAGGCGGCTGGGGAGGAGGCTTAAATTAAGCAGATCAGCAGTTTCATTTATTGCCAGGCTTGTCCGGAACCATCACAGGGTATTTAATCTTGCATCTCTGGAAAAAATCACGGACCGCTCAAAGGCGCACCTGTTCAGGGCTGCGGGGAAATCAGAAGGGCTTTTCCTCCTCTTGCTTGCCCTTGCAGATGCAAGGGCCACACGGGGTGGAGAAGACCCAGAGCTTGCGATGTTGGTAAAAGACCTCATCAGTTTTTACTACAAAGTCTACGCAGTAAAAAAACCAAAACCCCTCTTAAACGGAGACGAGGTGATGAAGATTTTTAATGTTCCGGAAGGCATTATGGTGGGGAGGATATTGAGAAAACTCTCGGAGGCTGAAGGGGCGGGGATGATAAAAAATAAAAGAGGCGCCGTTAAATTTATAAAAAGCTGGCTGAAGGGTTCAGAAGAGGGTAAGTTATGAGTAATGGAGACAGCATAAGACGCATGAGGATTGCCATAAACGGTGTTGTGCAGGGTGTTGGCTTTCGGCCTTTTATCTATAGGCGCGCCAAGGCGAAAGGGCTGACGGGTTTTGTCAAAAATACCGCCGAGGGGCTCATGATAGAGGTTCAGGGACAAGGAGATAGCCTGATGGAATTTGTAAATTCCCTGCATGAAAACCATCCTCCATTAGCCAGTATATCAGACATTAAAACAGACGAGATTCCGATTAAGGACGATATGGATTTTGTCATTCAGGAAAGTAAAGACGCTGACAGCAAAGCGCCGGTAATCTCTCCGGATTTTTCAGTATGCGGCGATTGTCTCAAAGAGTTATTTACTCCCTCTGACAGGCGATACCGGTATCCATTCATTAACTGCACAAATTGCGGTCCGAGGTTTACTATCATCAAGGGATTGCCGTATGACCGACCCCTCACCTCCATGGCATCCTTTAACATGTGCCGGGATTGCCGGAGAGAATATAACAATCCTTTAGACCGGCGCTTCCATGCAGAGGCAAATGCCTGCCCTGTATGCGGACCGAAGGTGTTCTGGGCTGAGCCGAGGGGGAGGGTCATTGCAGAGGGGGAAGATGCCCTGGGATTGTGCGAAGATGCGATCAGGAGCGGTCGTATCGCAGCGGTTAAAGGCATTGGCGGTTTTCATCTTATGGCAGATGCATTCAACGATAGCGCAGCTCGTCTTTTGAGGGAAAGGAAAATCAGATACGAAAAGCCGCTTGCTGTGATATTTCCGCCGGGCGGCGATGAGATGCTTTTGCGTCTGAGGGATGAGGCATTTTTAAACGTAGCAGAAGAAGATGCGGTTTTGAACAGCGAGAGGCCCGTTGTTGTATTAAAAAAGAGACATGACTCAGGACTCTCAAAATTCATCGCCCCCGGGCTTGATACCCTGGGGGCATTTTTGCCGTATTCTCCGCTGCACTATCTTTTGCTGAACGATTTAAATATGCCTTTGATTGCAACAAGCGCAAACTTAAGCGACAGCCCTATGATAAAAGATAACGGAGAGGCCGTAGATAAACTCAAAGGGATTGCCGACGGTTTTCTTCTGCACAACAGGGATATTATGAGGAGATGCGATGACTCTGTCGTGACTATCTGTGATGGAAAGAAAATATTCCTCAGACGTTCCAGGGGTTATACACCGCATGTGTTAAAACTTCCTTATAAGCTAAATGAGCCTGTCTTGGCTGTCGGCGGAAATCAGAAGGTTACAATAGCGCTGGGCTGGGAAGATAAAGCGGTGATGAGCCAGCATCTCGGTGATTTGACTACAGAGGAGGGGTTTCAGGCCTTTCAGCAGGCGGTTCTGGATTTAACGGATTTTTACAATGTCAAACCTTTAAGAATAGCCTGCGATATGCACCCGGATTATTTTTCAACAAGATGGGCATTGACACAAAACGGCGTAAGACATATCCCTGTTCAGCATCATCATGCGCATATAGCGGCGTGCATGCTGGATAATAATCTAACGGAAAAGGTTCTGGGCGTTGCATGGGATGGAACAGGTTATGGAATGGATGGCGCCATCTGGGGAGGCGAGTTTCTAATCGCAGATTATAAAGGCTTTGAGAGATTTTGCGCATTCAGAAAATTCAGGCTTTTGGGCGGAGGGCAGGCAGTAAAAGAGCCGAGGCGGATTTTGGCGGCGATTCTTTATGAGATATATGGAGGAGATATAGGGTCAAGGGTCAAGGGTCAAGGGTCAAAGGCGGAACATTTTAAAAATATATTTACCACCGCACCAAAATCTTTGGTGCGGGGGTTTACCGAAGCAGAATTGGAAATATTTATGCAAATGTTTAAAACCGGTTTCAATTCGCCCTTTACCACATCGGCAGGCAGGGTTTTTGATGCTGCGGGTTCTTTGCTCGGCATATGCCACAAGGCGGCTTATGAAGGCCAGGGAGCGATGATGCTGGAAGACATGGCAGGGGGGAATACGGGCGTTGCATATCATGTGGAAGTGATAAGAGAAGATGGAATAAATGTATTTAACTGGGAGCCTATGTTTAAAGCCATGCTTGAAGATGTGTTAAACGGCATTGATATTAAGACGATTTCGCAAAACTTTCACGAAACCCTTGCGCAGCTAATATTGTATGCGGCAAAGATGGCAAAGGATGAAAAAGGATTAAATGCCGTATGTCTATCAGGCGGGGTTTTTCAAAATAAAGTTTTAACAGAAAGGGCAGTAAATCTTTTAAAAGAAAACGGTTTTAATGTTTATACTCACAATGCCTTGCCGCCCAATGACGGCGGGCTAAGCATGGGGCAGTTAATCATCGGCGGCTTAAGCGATTGAGATCGGTTTCAATAAACCGGTTTATTTTGGCATTGAAAAATGGTAAGGTTGAAAAACTACGCATTCCGTTCAACAATTTCATCCATAATGGAGTTTTCTTTGAAAAAGCTAATCCTTGTTTCGAATGACGACGGCATCAATTCCGAAGGCATAAAGGCGCTGGCAAGGGCATTAAAGAGGGTTGGCGATGTCTTTGTTGCCGCTCCTGACCGGGAGCAGAGCGCGGTAAGCCATTCTTTAACGCTTCACCGGCCATTGCGTGTTGAACAGCTTGCGCCCGCTGCCTACGCTGTTGACGGCACGCCCACCGATTGCATCAATATCGCAGTAAACGGCATTCTGAAGAAGAGGCCGGATCTTGTGGTATCAGGCATAAATAAAGGCGGCAACATGGGTGACGATGTCACCTATTCCGGCACGGTTTCCGCTGCCATAGAAGGAACTCTTTTCGGTATTCCATCCTTCGCCGTATCTCTCGTATCCAGAGAAAATTTTGATTTTACAATCGCTGCAAGATTTGCCGCCCGCCTTGCAAGATTTATTTTAAAAAACGGTCTTCCGAAAGATACGCTTTTGAATGTAAATGTGCCTGAAGGAAACGATATCCAGGGCTATCGGATAACAAAACAGGGGAAGAGGGTTTACGGTGATGCCGTTATTGAAAAGGTTGACCCGCGGGGTAAGAAATATTACTGGATAGGCGGAGATATGCTGAGATGGGAAGGGGGGAAGGATACGGATTTTGAGGCCATTGCCAATAATTTCATATCCATTACGCCCGTTCATCTGGACATGACCAATCATGCGGCGCTTAAGGAATTGCATAAGTGGAAACTGTAAAGACAGGCAAAGGGCAATGGGCAAGAGGCGATAGGAAAAACCCATAGCCCATAGCCTATCGCCTATAGCCTATAATTTATGCCGCCATTAAAATTAAAAGAAAAAGATAATTATGCAAGAAGCCGACAGAGGATGGTTGAGACCCAGCTTATCCCAAGAGGTATAAAGGATGGACGTGTTCTTGAGGCAATGAGGACAATACCGAGGCATTTATTTGTCCCTGAAGAGGCGTTATGGAGTCAGGCATACAGCGATTTTCCGCTCCCCATAGGCGAAAAACAGACCATATCCCAGCCGTATATCGTTGCTGTGATGACAGAGGCCATGGAGTTAAAGGGAACGGAAAAGGTTCTGGAGATAGGCACCGGTTCAGGGTATCAGGCAGCAGTGCTTTCAATGCTGGCATATAAGGTTTATTCCATAGAAAGGTTGTCTCAACTTGCGGCGAGGGCGAGAAAGGTTCTGGATTCCATCGGCTGTTCCAATGTGGTGGTCAGGATTGGAGACGGAACCCTTGGCTGGCAAGAAGAGGCGCCTTTTGACGCTATCCTGACAACAGCGGCTGCGCCGGATATTCCACGGTGTTATATTGAGCAGCTTAAGATAGGGGGGAGGCTGGTGATACCGGTAGGAGAGGAATATTCTCAGACCCTCGCAAAGGTTATAAAGACCAATAAAGGGATAATAAGGCAGGATATGGGCGGCTGCAGGTTTGTGAAACTTGTCGGCAGATATGGGTGGAAGATAGAAGAAAGTTGAAGGAGAGCTCATGACCGAGACAATTTTTCAGATCGTTCTGCATATGAGTAAAACAGTTACGGCGGTTGTTGAGATGACAGGCTATTCCGGCATCGTATTTCTTATGGCGTTGGAAAGCACGATGGTCCCTCTGCCGAGCGAACTTATTATGCCCTTTGCCGGCTTTCTTGCTGCTGAGGCCAGGCTTAATATGTGGTTTGTGATATTGTTTGGCGGCGCGGGGAGCCTTGCGGGTTCGCTCATATCATACTTTATAGGCAGATTCGGCGGCGCTGCGCTGGTCAGAAACCTTGGCAAATACCTCCTGCTGGATGAAGGGGATTTGGAGACCAGCGAAAGGTGGTTTTCAAAATACGGCGAAATCACCATAATCATCTGCAGATTTGTTCCTGTAGTTCGCCACTTTATTTCTATCCCGGCAGGCGTGGCTCGTATGGATTTACGAAAGTTTTGCCTCTATACCATTATCGGGGCAACGACATGGAATGCAATCCTTGCCTATTCAGGTTATCTTCTGCGTGAAAACTGGGAATCTCTGCACCATTATATGCGGCCAATAAGCATTGCTGTTTTCTTTGTTTTCGTCATTTTAGTTGCCGTATTTTTCTATAAGCATATTGCCAAGAAGATAGTAGGCAGTAAGCAGTAGACAGTAGGCAGAAGATGGCAAAGAGCAGGAGAAACTGGGAAACGGATAAAAAGAAGAAATTGGAGAAACGGTTTTTACTGCTTACTGGCTTCTGCTTACTGTTTACTGCCTCTTGCGCCATATCCCATGGCGTTTATCATACGGTGGAATCCGGCCAAACTTTATGGAGGATAGCAAAGGCATATAATGTAGACATTCAGGATATTGCCGAGCAAAATAATATTCTTGACCAGACTCAAATAAAAGTCGGGCAGAGGATATTCATCCCGGGCGTCTCGCGGGTTCTCAGGGTTGAACCGTATAGACCGGTTGGAAATAATAGGGAGCATACTGCAAAAAAAACGAATGGCGAAAATATATCGCACAGCGCCGAAGAGCCGGAAGGCAAAATCGTTTTAGAAAAATGGAGATTTTCATGGCCTGTGAAAGGCGAGGTGATTTCTTCATTCGGCGTAAAAAACGGGAAGAAATGTGATGGAATAGATATAGCCGCGCCAACAGGAACCCCTGTGTCTGCCGCTGCCGAAGGCGAGGTTATATACAGCGATAACGGTGTAAAGAGCTACGGCAATATAGTGATGCTGAAACATAAGCAAGGCTTTATTACACTTTATGCGCACAACAAGGAAAACCTTGTAAAGATTGGCGAGGTGGTAAAAAAAGGGGATGTCATTGCAAAGTTAGGCGATACAGGGAATGTTTCAAGCCCGCGCCTGCATTTTGAGGTAAGAAAAGACAGAAAACCCAGAAACCCTCTTTTCTTCTTGCCTTAATAAAGATGTTTGTAGTATAAAAAGTGAAGTTGTAATAAGTTCTTATTTAAAGATTTCAGTGGGTTCCAGTTTGTAACCTGTTCCAGTAAAAGTAGAGGAGGACAACAACATGAAATTAGAGTATAATGCCAAAATATTGCCCGATGGCCATTTGCCATTGCCAGACAAAATTAAGGAAAGATTACACCTTAAGTCAGACGATACGGTAAAAATCATTGTTGTTAAAGAATACACCAGAAAGCCTTCTGAAAAATTTTTGGCAACCTTCGGCTCATGGGATGATAAGCGGACACCGGAAAAAATCAAACAGCTTGCAGCGATGCATAGAAAAGTTCGGGCAAAGACCGCTGTCTCTCATATTTCATGGTCAAAGGTGGTAATGAATGAGCGAGCAGATCGTAACATAGGCTCTTGATATTCAAGGGGGCAATCAATGCAAAATCATTACTTAGACACATCTGCCCTTGTAAAACTTTATCGCGAAGAGTCCGGCACAGACGAAGTGGAGCGAATTTTCTCTTTGGAAGAGAGCGCCATAATTATTTCGGAGCTTGCTGTTGTTGAATTCTATTCTACCTTGTATAGGCTTTTGAGAATGAATGAAATTACTGATGGCATTTTGAAATCAGTCGTTGAAAGTTTTGAGCGAGATTGTAAATTCAGATTTCTTATAAAACCGATAGGTCAGGATATTTTCAACAAGGCAAAAGAAATTATCACAAAACACGGAAGTAAGAAATCAATCCGCACCTTGGATGCAATACAGTTAGCGGTTTCTCTTAAAATGAAGGATATTGTTTTTGTAAGCGCTGATGAGTTGTTGCTTGAATGCGCAAAAGATGAAAAGTTAAAAGTTTTAAGAGTCGGCTAATTGACAACGTTTCGGCCTATTTAGGTTTGCAGGAGTTAGGTCGGAGTTTTAGAATTTGTCTGATGTGAGGCCGGTGTTGAAGGGGTTATGAATATTCAAGAAATTACCGATAAACTCTTCCCCGTCTTACACGGCTTAAAAGAGATGCAAATTGCATATCTCTTTGGTTCTCATGCGACCGGAGAGGCGAGGAAGACCTCTGATATAGACATTGCCATTGTTGCGCCCGAGCTTACGCTGGATGGCTATATGAAATTATGGGCAAAGGTGACAAAGGCCGTTGGAACTGAAAAGATAGACCTTGTTACTATGGGCGATAAGCCGGCGAGCTTCAGGTATGAGGTGGTCAAAGAGGGGAATGTTATTTATTGCAAAGACGATGCTCTGCTCAATGATTTTGAAATGAAGACATGGCAGGAATATATGGATTTTAAGCACATAAGGGCAATCTATCGCCGTAACTTTTATGAAGGTTTGAGACATGGTATTTAAGAGAGAATCCATCGAAGATCGTTTGATGAAACTGGACCAGGCATTAAAGGTGTTAGAGGAATATAAAAGTATTTCATGGGATAAATATCAGGCGGATATAAAGATACAATGGATTATTGAGCGGGGCTTTATAATTATTGCGGAGATGGTTTTTGATATCGGAGCCCATATACTTTCAAGTATCTACAGGGAATATTGTGATGAATATGAGGAGATTATCAAGGGGGTTGCGGGCAAACAGATTATATCTCAAAATCTTGCAAAAGGGCTTGAAGGTTTCGGCGGTTTCAGGAACGTGCTTATCCATGAGTATGTAAAGCTGGATGCAAAAAAGGTGTACGACGCTTTGACTGCAAAGCTTGATATTCTGGAAAGGTTCAAGAAAGAGATAGCGGAATGGGTGGCAAAGCAAGGATGATTTTAAAAGGGAGGTTTTTATGCCAGAATCGCTAAAAAATATTATCAGGGATGTTCCTGACTTTCCCAAAAAAGGGATACTCTTTAAAGACATAACAACCCTTTTAAAAGACCCTGTTTCATTCCAAAGGACAGTGGATTTAATGAGCCATCGATATGTGGGAAAACATGTTGATGTGGTGGTTGGGATTGAGGCCAGGGGGTTTATTGTAGGCGCGGCGCTGGCATACAAGCTCGGCGCAGGGGTGATACTTGTAAGAAAACCCGGGAAACTCCCTCATAAAACCCACAAGGCGTCTTATAAATTAGAATACGGTGAAGACAGTCTTGAGATACATCAGGATGCAATAAGCCCCGGACAAAATGTGGTGATAGCCGATGATGTGCTGGCAACAGGCGGAACGGTTTCGGCAGTTATAAGTCTGATAGAAAAGATGGGCGGGCAGATTACGGAATGCGCATTCTTGTCAGAGCTTGAATCTCTTCACGGCAGAAACAAGATTAAGGACTATCCTGTATTTTCTTTGATAAAGTTTTAACTACAGCCTACAAGCCTAAAAGTCTAAGAGCCTACAAGTAAAGGACTTATAGACTAACGACTTGTAGGCCTTTAGGCTGTCTTAATATGTCCCTTCCCATCCGCGCCAAACTAACCATCTGGTATACTTTACTTCTTGCTGCCAGCCTGATTACCTTCGGCTCTATTCTGTATGTAGCCCTTTCACGAAACATTATAAGCTCCATTGACGCGAGACTTCTCTCTACGGCTGAGATGGTTTCCAGGGCGGTATTCAGACCAGGCACGGTGAACCTGCCGCAAAACTTTGATGTCTTTCTTGAACATTTTTTCGGGATTAAAACATCAGGCAATTATATCCAGCTGCTGGATAAATACGGCAAGATAGTATTTACATCCTCAACCCTTGGGAAAAAACATATCCCTCTGTTCGGCCAAGCATATCATCACGCTCTGGCGGGCAACTCTACCTATGAGACCATAGAAAACATAGGGCAATATCCAGCCAGGATTATCACTTTTCCTTTAATGGAGAATGGCCAGCTCGTCAGCATATTGCAGGTTGGCGCGCCGCTGAGGGAATCTGTTACTGCGCTCAATGCATTGTTTTATATACTGATGTTGGGAATCCCCCTGTCGGTAATACTGGCAAGCGGCATTGGCTGGTTTCTTGCAAAAAAGGCGCTCCGCCCGGTGGATGATATTACGAATATGGCAAGAAAGATAGAGGCAGGGAGCCTGAATGAAAGGCTTGCAACCGCCGGTCCAAAGGATGAATTAGGAAGATTGGCAGAGACCTTGAATGATATGATTGCCCGGCTTGAACTTTCATTCAAGCAGATGAGACAGTTTACCGCAGATGCATCTCATGAGTTAAAAACACCGCTCACCGTTTTAAAAGGCGAGATGTAGATAGCGCTGAAGACAGAAAAAACAGTAGAAGGTTTGAGAGAGACGCTGAAAAGCAGTCTTGAAGAGATAGACAAGATGAATGCAATTGTGAAAAGCCTTCTTGATCTGGCAAGAATTGACAGCAGGATCAAGCTTCCTCAAGATAAAATCAGGCTTGACGAGATTATAGAGGAGAGGTTTAACCAGACGATGCCGTTGGCGCGGTATAAAGGTGTTGATATGAAAGTAAGGAAGAGTGAAAAGGTTGTTGTAATTGGAGACATATTGAGGATCGGGCAGCTTATATTTAATCTCATAGACAACGCCATTAAATATACGGTAAAAGGCGGCAGGATAGAAATCGCCCTTGAACAAGAGGATGGTTGGGCTATAATTACTGTGCTGGATACCGGAATCGGCATTGCAAAGGAAGATATCCCCTATATCTTTGACCGCTTTTACAGGGTGGATAAGGCCAGAACCAGCGGGGAGGGCGGCGTCGGACTGGGCTTAAGCATATGTAAAGAGATTGTTGACGCCCATGAAGGAAGGATAGAGGTGAAAAGCGAGGCCGGCAAAGGGAGTATATTCATGGTATATCTGCCTGCTGCGACCAGAATCGGCGAATTGTTGAATGAAATAGGGTTTGCATAAAAAGTAGGAAGTAGACAGTAGAAAGTAGAGAGGGGTCTGCTGTCTGCCATCTTGAAAACGGAGGTGTTGCCATGAAAATAGGAATTCTTACAGGGGGCGGCGATTGTCCCGGGCTGAATGCGGTTATAAGGGCAGTGGTAAGGAAGGCGGCTCATTACAATTATGAAGTGATTGGCATCAAGGATGGGTGGAAGGGGCTTGTGGAACTTAATGCCATGCCATTGAATGTACAGGTCGTGTCAGGCATCCTTTCGAGAGGCGGAACAATTCTTGGCACATCGAGGACCAACCCCTTCAAGTCCCCTGATACTGCGGATCAGGCGGTACAGAATATAAAAAAACTCGGACTGGATGTTGTGATAGCCGTCGGAGGCGACGATACCCTTGGCGTTGCTGCGAAATTGTTCAAGCAGGGGATAAAAACCATCGGCGTTCCAAAGACAATTGACAATGACCTTTCAGGCACAGATTTTACCTTCGGTTTTGACACAGCCGTAAGCATTGTGACAGAGGCGCTTGACAGACTCCACACAACAACAGAGGCGCACCACAGGACAATGGTTGTAGAGGTGATGGGAAGACACGCGGGCTGGATTGCAACTTACGGCGGCCTTGCAGGCGGGGCGGATATGATACTTATTCCTGAGATGCCGTTTGATGTGGAAGATGTCTGCAATGTGGTTAAGAAGAGGGCTCATGAGGGGAGGGGATTCAGCATTATCGTTGTGGCAGAAGGCGCAGTTCCAAAAGGGATTGAAGGTTATATTGCCAAAGACGCAAAAAAAGACGCATTCGGCCATGTAGTGCTCGGCGGCATCGGCGAGTTTCTTGCAAAGGCGATTGAGAAAAAGACCGACGTAGAAACCCGCCATGTTGTATTGGGACATCTGCAGCGAGGCGGCAGCCCTACCGCATACGACAGGATACTTGCGTGCAGATACGGTGTCAGGGCAGTGGAATTGATACATGCAGGAAAATTTGGCAGAATGGCGGCGCTCCAGGGAAATAAGATTGTGGATATTCCGCTGGAAGAGGGAGTTAAACAGACAAAAACAGTGGATATGGAGATATACAAAGTGGCAGAGGTATTTTTTGGATGACGGCAAAAAATAAACACATCCTATCCCTTCGCAGGGGCTGGTCGCGGTTGGAGCGCTGGGCAAACAGGGCATATACCCCTGTATATAATCCGCTTTATCATCTGGGGGCTATCGGCGTATTCCTGATATGGGTTCTCATCATTTCCGGTATTTACCTTTTTATATTTTATGAAATCAGCGTAACCGGAGCATATGCATCTGTCCTGTATCTGACTCAAGACCAGTGGTATCTGGGCGGCATAATACGGAGCCTTCACCACTATGGCGCAGACTTGCTCGTTATGGCAACGGTTCTCCACCTTATCCATACCCTGGTAACCGACAGATACAGATACTGGCGCTGGGTTGCATGGGTAAGCGGCATTGCGCTTTTGTGGATTATCTGGATAAGCGGCATATTCGGCTACTGGATGGTCTGGGACCGAAGGGCCCAGCTTGTTGCCACCCTTTCCGCTGAGATGCTGGGAAAGGTTCCGATATTCGGTCAGCCCCTTTCTCTTGACCTTTCCAGCAACAGCGCTTTATCAAATCAGCTTTTTTATATAGTGCTTTTTATCCATTTCTCAACGCCGGTGGTTTTCTTTATCCTTCTCTGGATCCATGTGAAAAGAATTGCCAAGGCAAAGGTCAATCCGCCTGCGAGACTTTCCTGGGGTATTATCGGTTTGATTCTCTTCCTCTCTCTTATCAGGCCGGCAAGGCTTGGTCTCAGGGCTGACCTCGGGAGGCTGCCCGGAGCTATCCCGTTTGACTGGTTTTATTTATATATCTATCCATCTTTGAAATATATATCAGCATCTTCCCTCTGGGCTGTAATCATTGCATCAACTATTTTCGTCTCAGCCCTTCCATGGATGGGAAGGAACAGGAGACCTCCGGCGCCAGAAGTGGCGGCGGCAAATTGCGTAGGATGCGAGCAGTGCATGATGGACTGCCCTTATGAAGCGATATTCATGGAGCCCAGGAGGAATGGTTTTCCGGCGGCTAAAATTCTTTCTAAAAACTGCGCGGGTTGCGGCGTCTGCGAGGGGTCATGCGACTACAGGGCAATAAACCTGCCGCATTTTGAGGAAGGGGTGATAAAGGACAAGGTTTTGCGTCTTTCTCAAGAATTAAAAGCAGGCGGCATGCATCCTACGGTCTTTACCTTTGTATGCGCGAGAGGGGTTGAACTGAACGACATTTTAAAAGATATGGCATGGACAAAGGTTGTCAGCGTCCCATGTATCGGCATGCTAAAACCGTCAATAGCGGCAATTCCTATAGAGACAGGTGTTCACGGGGTTTTCATAGCAGGATGTCAGACCGGCGATTGCCATTACAGGTTTGGAAACGAGTGGCTTGCGCAAAGACTAGAAGGGATAAGGCATCCTGCCCCTGATTGGGATTTCGACCATTTCAGGATTAGATTGGCCGGATTTTCAAAGGTTGAAGCCGAGGATTTTCTGACAATGCTCAACCGGTTCAGAAGCGAAATGCAAGAGAGGGGCATGCATGGTTAAAGTAAGAATTGCGCAGTCGGCCATAGGATTATTGCTCCCCGGTTTTCTCATAATCTTTCTCTCTGATGCGCCATATTCCCACTTTACAGGCCAGGATGCCATGCTTGAGATTGCCTTTAAGCATTCAGGCAAGAGGGTTCAGGAGTGCGATGAGGAGAAATTTATAAAACAGGAGGCAGAAAGATACGCTGAGATGCAGAAGACCAGGCAAGGGATTCCCATGGATGTGGGGAAAAAGACAGGATGCAGCAGGGAGAGATTTCCTGTATTTATAGAGCTTTTGATAGACGGAGAAAAGATTTTAGCAAAAGAATATCCGCCCATGGGTATTCAGAAAGACGGCGCCTCTTTCATTTATGAGAGGTTTCTGGTGAAACCCGGAAGACATCGTGCGCTTATGGGGATCAGGGACGGAGGGCCGGGGAGCCCCCTGCGCACACGAGAGGAGATACTGGAATTAAAACCCGGAGAGGTTGCCCTTTTAAATTATTAAGCAATCAACCGCAGAGTTCTGTGATTTGCGGTGAAGCATATCAAGGCAACATTATTGGCTCAGAAAAGATATGCTTCCAAGCTGAATATGCGTGTAAAAAATAATGAGCCAGATGATGATAAGTCCAATACCAAGCCAGCTTGCGTATTTGTAAGCCCTTCCGCTTCTCACCACCCATATCTTTGTGAAAATAATGAAAAGGCCGGTTCCCCACGCAGCAACCGATCCCCATCGCACCCCGCGCGGTTCGCTCACAGATATTACAGCCAGCAGGATATAGATGAGAAGCGACAGGTAACCGTTGAATTTATGTATCCTTGCATCAATTGAGTCTTTATATCTTATAGCCTGCAACCCGCTGATAAAACTTACGGTTGCCAGAATAAACCCTGCTGATGCCAGTATGGTGGTCATCTCAAGCACATTAGCTCTCGAATAAAAAACGCAAGAGATTTTTCTGGATCAAATAGACGATAATCCCTATATAGATTAAAACTACCGGCAGTATGATATAGATATTCGGCCATGTAGAATTGTTGATGATGGTATTGTCATAGGAATCATTCAAGACAATTGCATACCTGTTTCTCAATACCTTGTTATCTTTCAGCATGTTACTATGGGAAGACCAGAGGATAATTCCATCCCATGCATTCAAATTGACATTGTTGTTTATCAAATTATTGTAATGGGAAGAGCTTAAGAAAATTCCTTTGTCCTTATTTGAACTTACACTATTTTTTTCCAGCGTATTTCTATGAGATGATTCCAGATATATCCCGTACTGTTCGTTTGAACTGACAGAATTATTTGACAGGGTATTGTTATCGGATGAGAAAAGGAGGATTCCATTTTTATTGTTTGCAATCTTATTGTCAAGGATTTGTCCGTGATGGGCATGAGAAAGATATATGCCTGCGAGCTCGGAGCCGGTTATTGTAAAACCGATAATAGCTGCTTCGCTTGCATTGCTTATCTTAACCACCGGTTCGCTGCGGACGAGGGCGCGGATTGTAGAGAAATCCGTTCCTCTTCGTGAAATGATGGCAAGGGGTTTTGTAATAATTATATTTTCAGTGTAGTCTCCGTCATCCACAATGATAGTATCTTTCGGGGACGCGTTCTTTGCTGCCTCACTGATGGTTTTGTAAGTATCAGGCACATACAGGGTGGCGGCCTGCGGATTTGCCGGCGCTATCAAAGATGCGATGCCAATAATGACCATCAGGAATTTTTTATTCATAGAATAAGCAACTTGCGCAAATAAACGGGACCAAATAAACGGAAATAAACGGGACACGCCATCCAGCATCTCCCGCGCGTGTTCGCGCGTGGTGTCGGTTATCTTAACTCCGCCCAGCATTCTGGAAAGCTCGGCAACCTTTTCCTCGCCTTTAAGCTCCTTGATCTTTGCGCATGTCCTTCCTGCCTTGACCTCTTTTGCAACAGAATAGTGCGCGTCCGCATATGCGGCAATCTGGGGAAGGTGCGTGATGCAGAGGACCTGATGGTTCTTTGACACTTCTTTTAATTTTTTGCCAACAACCTCTGCGGTGCCGCCGCCTATACCGGCATCCACCTCGTCAAATATCAAAACAGGCGTCTTTCCTGTTGTCATTATCCTTTTTATTGCAAGCATAATCCTCGAAAGCTCTCCGCCTGACGCAATCTTGGCAAGGGGCTTCGGCTCTTCGCCAAGATTGGGAGATATAAAAAATTCTATCCTGTCTATGCCGTTTTCGCTCAATTGAAAATTACCCGCCTCATCAAGGCTAAGGCCTTGAGTTACATTAAATACTGTCTTTTTCATGCCAAGGTCAGATAGTTCCTGCTCAATCTTTTTCTTTAACATC